>NZ_JAYKTS010000005.1:197960-200075 GCF_037024155.1 Bacillus sp. 2205SS5-2 | reverse complement strand
AGCATACTGAATTTGACTAAACTCACTCCTCAATCTTGAATATATCGTCTTTTCCATCACCAAACTGGTTGGCTATATAGTTTCGAATGATTTCTTCTGTTACCGTTCCAACTGTTGCGCAGAAATATCCTCTCGCCCATAGATATTGTCCCCAAAATCTCTTCTTTAATTCAGGAAACTCATCCTGGAGGAGTCTTGATGATCGTCCTTTCAAGTACTGCATTATTTTACTTGGTGCTAGGCTTGGAGGACAAGATAGCAATAAGTGGATATGATCTTTCCCCACACTCCCTTGTAAAATCGTGATTCCTCTTGCTTCGCAGCCTTGCCTTATTAATTCTCTTGTTCTTTTGGCAATTGGTCCATGTAGAACTTTATATCTATATTTCGTAACCCATATAACATGATATTTTATATCAAATACCGCATGACTACTTTTTTGATAACCGTCCATACTCTCACCTCTATCGTAGTATGGACATTTAAAGACAAGGCTAAAAGCGGATACCGTCTAAAGACGGTGGAGTTAGACCACGCATTTGTAAATTAAATAAGATTTTTACTTAAACGATTCCGCCATTTTGATTAACTGCTCTTTACTAATCTCTATAGGAGTAAGTTTATAGCTAAAGGCTATTTCATAAAAAAGGTCTCCTTGTTGTCATAAAATAATTCTTTTACCTGAGTGGTCTGGAATATACTTACCATTTACATCTCTTCCTATCTTAATATTCTCTTTCTTTATTTCTTTTGGGTACTCAATCTCATCTTTCAATATGTTAACTGTTAAGAACTCTTTATCCACATTGAATAGGGTAAATTCAACTTTCTGATTATTAGAACCAAAATCCTTAAGTTGCATATCCTCGAAAGGTACTTTAGTTGGAATATTTGTGTTAAATGGTGCTGTTTCCAGTTTCTTAGCTACTTCTGAATAGTTATAATCATACATTTTTCCTCTTGAAACTGACCAGCCAACTAAAATTACTATTATTGCCCCTAATAAAACTCACATTCCGCATGAAAAATTATCCAAATATTATTTTTATGAAGGATACCTCCACTTTTTCTAGAACCTTACAGTAATGATGAAAGTGGAGGGTCAAATTATGGTGAATCAAGTACTTACGTTAGACGTGGGACCATCACAACTATTGTCGAAATTAATGGATGAAATTCAGTTTGAAGAAAAGATTAATGAGTCGGTCGTTTGGGATTAACAGCGCTGTGGCTTGTCCCCCGGTACCCGACTCAAGGCGTTGGTTCTAAACATCCTTGGCCAAAAATCTCCTCTCTATAAGGTCCAGGAATTTTACCAAAAACAAGATGTTGAACTTCTCTTTGGATCGGATGTAAAACCGGAACAGTTCAATGATGATTCGTTAGGAAGAGCGCTTGATTATTTATACGAAGCCGATCCGTGGAAAGTCAACACCCCGTTAGCCTTATCGACCTTAAATCAACTGAATGTAGCACTCGATACTTTACATTGCGAAACGACTTCCTTTTCCGTATCTGGCGATTATCTTCCCGACTCTTCTTCTTCTGGTCTATCTGAAAAAGAACCCCTTTCCGTCACGTATGGATACAGTAAACAAAAACGTCCGGATTTGAAGCAAATCGTCTTGGGCATGGGCGTCACTCCTCAAGGGATCCCCATCGTAGCCAAGGTGGAGAATGGAAACACCTCGGATGTGAAATGGAACATGGAATTTGTTCAGAAATTATGTGAAACCCTGTCAGAAGAGAACTGGTCGAACCTCCTATACCAAGCCGATTCTGCCCTCATTTCAAAAGGAAATCTCCAAGATTTAGCTGCCCATCAGTTGGATTTTCTTTCGTGGCTTCCTGATACCTTCAGACTTTCCACTGAATTAAAAAGCAAGGCGTGGAAGAACAATAAGTGGGAGGTCATAGGGAAATTAACGAGCCAAACGAATGGCTCCAACTACCGTTACCAAGCGTTTGAAGAAGAACTAGAGGGGCAAAACTTACAGCCGAAGATAGGCAAAGTGGAAGACAAAAAGGTTAACTGAGCTCACCTGTTGCTCCTTAGCTATGTTGGCGGGGAGATCAAGAAGAAGTTTGCGAACCATTGCCATCAACCTCGGTAAG
>NZ_JAYKTS010000005.1:0-197950 GCF_037024155.1 Bacillus sp. 2205SS5-2 | reverse complement strand
ATAGAAGCCGACATTCAAAAGGAACACGTCACCTTGACCAACGCGTTGGACAAGCTGGCAGACATGATTTTCCACTGTGAAGCAGACCAGACGCTGAAAAGGCACGAATCGCCTTTGAAAAAAAGCATAAAACCAACCTGCATGAGTATCAATTAACAATCGAAATCGGAGAAGAACCGATCAAACGCGAACGCCGTGGACGACCCAAGAAAGACGAAGTCACTCAGACCGCCACCGTTTACCGGGTCCGTTTATCGTCCCTTGAGGAGAATCAAGGGAAAATCGACCAAAAATTAAGGCTATTGAGCACGTTTATTTTAATGACCAACCGGATGGATCGCTCGAGGCTTTCCGATGTGGACATGCTTACAACCTATAAAGGTCAATCGGCGGCGGAGACCCGATTTCGGTTACTCAAGGATGCACAGATGATTGACGCCGTCTTTGTCAAAACGCCGGAACGTATTGAAGCGCTTGGTATCGTCTATGTAATGGCGTTATTAATCTATGGCATGCTTGAATATCGAATCCGTGTTGAAATGAAAAAGCAGGAAGAACCCTTGATCCTCATGGGAAAACGGAAACTGTTAGAACAATTGAATGACGTTCGTATCATCGTCATCCGACAAGGATTGGAAACCATGAGGTACCTGCCAGACAACATCCAAGAACAAACCAAGCGAATTGTGTGTTTAGCCGGGTATGACCCCTCGATATACGTGTCGAAACAGGAAGAATCAGTAAAGAACTAACGTGAAATTCAGCCAGACCGTTCTGGACATGTCGAATACAGCCGACAATTGAAGAAAAAAAGGAAAATTTGTCGGCTGAATAGAAGAAATAAACGTTTTTAAAAACTTAATCTAAAAAATTGGCTAAGTCTAGATCTGACCTGCGAAATGTGAGTTACATATAGGTTCTTGGCTTCTTAAATTTTCTGTAGATTGATGAAAATCTTCAGCTAATAAAATAAAAGTTTCTTTTTCAGTGCTCTCCTTTTAGTAGTGCTCCCTTTTTTGAGTAAGGAGTTGCCTATTCCGTTTCTTCTTCTGGAATCATGTATTCAGACACGTATGATGCAGCAGAAAATATGTTTTTTTGCTGGTCTATGCCTTCAGCTGATCCCCTCTTTTCGAGTCCTTTATTGTACTGCTGTGAATTTTGCCAACCTTTAAAGGATTCCTCGTCTTCCCAAAGCGTCATAATGATATAGGTGTCATTGGAAAGAGGGCGTAACACTCGTAAAGCGACAAAACCAGCTACTTCCTCAATAAGACGGGCTCGATTCTTAAAGCGGTATTCAAAAACAGGTCGTCCCTCATCGGTTACAGGAATGTTGTTAAATATGACATATCCTTGTTTTTGAATAGATCCAGAAGCATCGATCACTTCATACCTTCTTGGTTCGTTAAACAATGTGTTCCCTTCAGTTTCATGAAGAAGCAGAGAAGTGTCGGCATTTTGCATGATAATCATGTTTTCATTTTGATGTTGTAATTTCATTTTTTTTAGAAATTCATACGTACCTGTAGTCATAAATGCGTTCAACCTAAATCACCTCATTTTTGTTGTATTCTATCCTAGTATACTCTTTCCCTTTGTAAGTGGATCTATAACCTGGTTTGATGGATCAAGCATTAAGCCTCAGCTAGATTGTTGATATTTAAATAATTCAAAACTATTCATAGATAATAGCTTTATAATGCGGTGTAAAATGAACAAATTTATGAACAATTGCATCACCTTCTATACAACGGCGACGAAAAGTTTTATAGTGTAAATCATGTGAATGAACCGGCAAGTGAAGACAATTATTTTTTCTTCGGGGATTTTTAGTATAAAATAGGGACAGAAAGTTTGAAAGGTGGAAGAACAAAGGTGAAAATGCTAAACGATACATTTTTAAGAGCAGCAAGAGGGGAGAAAACAGACCATGTGCCTGTCTGGTATATGAGACAAGCTGGTCGCTCGCAACCAGAATATCGAGCTATCAAAGAAAAGTACTCTTTATTTGAGATTACACATCAACCTGAGCTTTGTGCTTATGTTACAAGGTTACCTGTAGAACAATATGATGTGGATGCCGCTATTTTATATAAAGATATTATGTCGCCATTACCGGCTATTGGAGTAGATGTAGAAATTAAATCTGGGATTGGACCAGTCATTGATAATCCGATTAGGTCAATTTTAGATGTGGAAAAATTAGGAGAAATCACCCCAGAGGAAGATGTTCCCTATGTTTTAGAAACGATAAAGTTATTAACAACAGAGCAATTATCCGTGCCGTTGATCGGATTTGCAGGCGCACCGTTTACGCTTGCAAGTTATATGATTGAAGGTGGTCCTTCAAAAAACTATAATAAAACGAAAGCGTTTATGTATGCAGAACCGAGAGCGTGGTTTGCGTTAATGGATAAGCTGGCAACGATGACGATTACGTATGTAAAGTCCCAAATTAAAGCGGGCGCACGTGCTATTCAAATTTTTGATTCTTGGGTCGGAGCGCTCAATGTGCAAGATTATCGTGTATTTATCAAACCTACTATGGAACGAATCTTCTCAGAGCTACGTGAAGAAAATGTGCCACTCATTATGTTTGGTGTTGGGGCAAGTCATTTAGCACTAGAGTGGCATGATCTTCCATTAGATGTTGTTGGCCTTGATTGGAGACTACCAGTTAAAGAAGCACGAAAAATGGGCATTACAAAGACAGTTCAAGGAAACTTAGATCCGGCGATTTTACTTGCTCCTTGGGAAGTCATTGAAGAAAAAGCGAAGTCAATACTAGATCAAGGTATGGAAAAACCTGGATACATTTTCAATCTTGGACACGGCGTATTTCCTCAAGTAAAACCAGAAACATTGAAAAGATTAACTTCATTTGTTCATGAATACAGCACCCAAAAGCTAAAGAGCTAATGTGAACACATTCTAAACCACTCCCTTTTGGATTTTATGGAGAGAACGTGGCAATATAAACGATTGTACAAATGAATAAATGAGGTGACATCATGGAAAAGAAGAAAATGGGTTTATTGGTTATGGCGTATGGAACGCCCTATAAAGAGGAAGACATCGAAAGGTATTACACACATATTCGTCATGGACGGAAACCGTCAGATGATATGTTAGAAGATTTGCGCAATCGGTATGAAGCAATTGGTGGAATTTCACCTCTAGCCAAAATAACCAAGGAACAAGCAAGTGAATTGGAAATACGACTGAACAATGTACAAGATAAAATAGAATTTAAAGCTTATTTAGGGTTGAAGCATATCGAACCATTCGTAGAGGATGCTGTAGAAGCGATGCATCAGGATGGGATTACAGAAGCGGTTTCAATCGTTTTAGCCCCACATTTTTCAACATTTAGTGTAAAGTCATATAATGGACGTGCAAAAGAAGCAGCAGAAAAATTGGATGGTCTATCCATAACCTCTATCGAGAGCTGGTATGATGAGCCGAAGTTTATTGATTATTGGGTAGAGAAAGTAAAAGAGACCTATGAAACGATGCCTATGGAAGAGAAAGAGAAGGCGGTTCTAATTGTTTCTGCTCATAGTTTGCCACAACGTATTTTAAAGGATGGGGATCCGTATCTTCAGCAATTAGAGGAGACAGCAAAGCTTATTGCTGAAGCGGCGGGAGTTCAAGATTATGCTGTTGGATGGCAAAGTGAAGGAAATACACCTGATCCGTGGTTAGGACCAGATGTTCAAGATTTAACGAGAGCTTTATATGAAGAAAAAGGATATAAAGCGTTTGTATATATACCCGTGGGATTTATCACAGATCATTTAGAAGTGCTTTACGATAATGATTTTGAATGTAAAGTCGTTACGAACGAAATTGGTGCTAGCTACTATCGACCGGAAATGCCGAATGCTAAGCCTCAATTCATAAATGCGTTAACCTCTGTTGTGTTAAAGCATTTAGAGAACCAATAACGAATCTTTAGAGAAGTTTTATAAGTGATTCGGATGCATTATGGGGATTCATCCGAGAGAAAATAAGATAAGAGAAGGCGATAACCGTGTTGGAATCAAAACAAAAGGTCGTTATTATCGGGGGCGGAATTACCGGATTAACGGCGGCATACTACCTACAAAAAGAAGCAAAAGAAAAACAAATCGCTCTTGACGTGGTTTTAGTGGAAGCGAGCCATAAACTAGGTGGAAAAATTCAAACCGTTACAAAAGATGGCTTTGTGATTGAAAGAGGTCCAGATTCCTTCTTAGAAAGAAAGACTAGCGCTGCTAAATTAGCAAGTGAAGTGGGAATGGAAAAGGATCTTGTTAATAACTCAACAGGACAATCTTACGTCATGGTAAATGAACAGCTTCATCCAATGCCTGGTGGTTCTGTCATGGGCATTCCTACTGAAATAGGTCCTTTTGTCACCACCGGATTATTCTCTCTTATGGGAAAGGCTCGAGCAGCTGGGGATTTTGTTCTTCCGCGTTCAAAAGTGGAAGGAGACCAGTCGCTTGGATCCTTTTTCCGTAGACGTCTTGGGAATGAAATTGTTGAAAATTTAATTGAACCTCTATTATCTGGAATTTACGCTGGAGACATTGATCAATTGAGCTTAATGTCCACCTTCCCGCAGTTTTATCATATAGAACGAAAGCATCGATCTCTCGTGTTTGGGATGAAAAAAGGAATGCCAAAAGGTCCTAAAGGGCCCAAAAAAGGAATGTTTTTAACCTTTAAAAATGGGCTACAATCTTTTGTGAACGCAATCGAAGAACATTTGGATGAAGGTAGTGTTCTAAAAGGTATTAGAGTAGAAAATATTCAAAAACACAATGACCATTATGATCTTTATCTTAACGATGGGAACAAGCTTGAAGCAAATAGTATCATTGTAGCTACACCTCACCAGGTGTTACCGACAATGTTTGCATCTTATCCCATTTTTGATCCTCTCAAACAGATGCCATCCACCTCTGTCGCTACCGTAGCGATGGCATTTCCGAAAGAAGCGATTGGTCAAGATATTAATGGAACTGGTTTTGTCGTCTCAAGAAACAGTGATTACACGATTACTGCTTGCACGTGGACACATAAAAAGTGGCCCCATTCTACGCCAGAAGGTCATGTTCTACTTCGTTGCTATGTGGGAAGAGCAGGTGATGAAGCCATTGTTGATCTTTCAGATGCTGAGATCGAACAAATCGTTTTAGATGACTTAAATAAAACGATGAACATCACTATGAAGCCTTCCTTTACGGTGGTTACTCGTTGGAAGGAGTCTATGCCACAGTATACGGTTGGACATAAAGAGCGAATGAATAGTCTAAAGCAACAAGTCGCGCAAGAACTTCCAGGAGTATTTTTAGCAGGTAGCTCCTTTGACGGTCTAGGATTGCCTGATTGTATCGATCAAGGGGTAGACGCTGTAAACAAGGTACTTCAAATATTTCAAAAATAAAGACTCCCAACCAGGAGCCTTTATTTTTTTGTGGATTCCGAAATTTTCTTCTCATAGGATCTCAACAGAAGTCTCCTGCAATTATTTGCGACATCTAGTAGTTGTTGCTACTTCAGCTATTAGTCTCACACAACATGAAAAAACGGTTAAACTGATAATATGATTGATTCAGCCCTAATATTTTTTTTGAAAGGGTTTACACTATAAATACCTATTGAATATGAAAATTTAGTTTGTTATAGTAGGAAATGTACTAATTGACCGTATTGTCCATTTGGTCAAAAAACGAGGTGAACTCTTGGCAATTAACCGCAAACAACTCATTGTAGATGCTGCTACTAGATCTTTTACGCTGTTTGGATATAAAGCAACGACGATGGATCAAGTGGCTAAACTTGCGAATGTTGGGAAAGGTACCATCTATACTTTTTACAAAAACAAAGAAGAACTATTTGAAGAAATTGTCTCTTCTCTCATTAAGGAGATGAAAACAGCAGCCGAAGAAACTTTTGTTGAGGAAGAAACCTTTTATCAAAATGCTCATCGTGCTCTTTACCGTATCTTAGAATTTCAAAAAGAGCATCAACTTCTTATAAAATTACTACAAGAAGAGAAAGAAATGGGCACAGCTTCCGTCTTAGAAATGGTTAAAACAATGGAGCAAACAATCATTAAGTATATTGAAGAAAAAGTAACGATTGCGATTTCTAAAGGTGAAATTTCACCTTGCAATCCTGCGTTAACTTCGTTTGTTATGTATAAATTATATATATCCTTGTTTTTCGAATGGGAAAAGGATCATCACGCTCTTCAAGAAGAGGAAATCGCAGAATTGTTTAAAATGTATCTATTTAAAGGGTTATCCATTTAGATAACTCTATTGTTTTGGATTGAAATGACTAAATGAATGAAATAGTCAATTATTATTTGTGGAGGAATGACGAATGAAAAAATCGCTGCTATATGCAGAACTTCGTGATATTATCTTGAATCGAAAAGTGTTGATTCCGGTTATTGCGGTATTATTTATCCCTATTTTGTACAGTGGCATGTTTTTATGGGCTTTTTGGGATCCTTATGAAGGGTTAGACGATTTGCCGGTTGCCATAGTGAACAACGACCTTGGTGCTGATTTTGACGGAGAACCTATCCAGCTCGGAGACGAGTTGGTGAAGGAATTGAAAAAGAGTCAAGAATTTGCTTTTAAATTCGTAGATGAAGAGCAAGGGAATAAGGGCTTACAGGAACAAGATTACTATTTATTAGTGGAAATTCCGGAAGATTTCTCTGAAAGTGCAACGACATTATTAGAAGAAAATCCGCAAAAACTATCGTTAAACTACGTTCCGAATGAAGGGTATAACTTCTTATCCGCTCAAATTGGTGAAACGGCAATGAAAGAAATCAAGGCAAGCCTATCCACAACTGTCACCGAAACGTATGCGGAAAGTATGTTTGATAAAATTCGTGATCTTGGTGACGGGCTAACAGAAGCAGAAGAAGGATCTGGGAAACTATCAGATGGGGCCAATACGGTTTCAGAAGGTGCATTAACATTAAAAGAAAAGCTCGTTATATTGGCTGGAAAATCGATTGAAATGAAAGATGGTATGGGAGTTGCACAAAATGGAGCAAACAATGTGCAAAAGGGTGCTAGTGAGCTATCTTCAGGGATAATCGAGCTAAACAATAAATTTGCTGGCATAGTTCAGGGTACGACGAAATTAAAAAAGGGAACAGAAGAGTTACAAGCAGGGCTAGTCCAATCTGAGGAGGGGTTAATTCAGGCAGAAGCAGGGGTAGAGAAAATTGTGAGCAATACTACTTCTCTAGCACAGGGAGGTGTAACACTTAGTAAGGGTGCTCAACAATTAAATCAAGGAATTCAGTTATTAGACGAACAAATCACTCCATTGCTTGCTAGCTTACCAGAAGAGCAGAGAGTGCAGATGCAAAGGGCACTAACAGTGCTTAAAGAAGGAAACGCTCAAGTGCAAGGAGGGTCTCAGAGCCTTTCCGATAATATAGGTCTTCTAAATAATGGGCAGAAGAAAACACTAGAAGGATTGAATAAGTTAACTGCTGGAGCTAGGGAACTCTCTCTTGGTTCTGATGCCCTTCTAGATGGTGAAAATCAACTTCTCAGTGGAATGGAGCAATACCAGGCAGGGTTAGCTACGGCTAATGACGGTGGAAAACAACTTGCTAGTGGTGCCAAAGAATTATTGGATGGAGTTAATAGATTATCTTCCGGAAGTAGTTTGTTATCCGATGGTACTTCCAAAATTGTTGATGGTTCAAAGGAGTTAGCAGAGGGAACGATTGACCTTTCTGAAGGAAATAAAGAGTTAAACACAAAACTTGGAGAAGCTGCCAATGAAGTCAATAGTGTAAAAGCAGATGACAAAACATACAATCAAATGGGCGAGCCTGTAAATGTAGATAAAGAAGCCGTTCATCCGGTTCCGAATTACGGAACCGGGTTTGCTCCTTACTTTTTATCACTAGGCCTTTTTGTCGGTGCTTTATTAATCTCAATTGTGTATCCGCTACGCGAACCTGCATCCCGACCAAAAAATGCGTTTTCTTGGTTCTTTAGTAAATTTGGAGTACTAACAGGTGTGGGAATCCTACAATCGTTAATCGCCGTAGCCATCTTATTAATCGGACTTGATATAGAGGTTGAAAGTGTTGGATTGTTTGTTGTATCAACGATTGTCACAAGCTTAACATTTTTAGCATTAATTCAAGCACTTGTGACCATTTTAGGGGATCCTGGTCGTTTTGTTGCGATTATCATCTTAATCTTACAATTAACTACAAGCGCTGGTACTTTCCCACTAGAATTGATTCCAGCAGCTCTTCAACCTGTTAGTCCATTATTGCCAATGACGTATTCAGTATCCGCCTTTAAAGCGGTTATATCAAGTGGTGATTTTGAATTTATGTGGTGGAATCTCGGTATTCTGGCAACCTTTATGGGTGGATCCATGATCTTAACACTTGGATTTTTTAAGACTATGCATAAGCGTCAATTCTTTAAAACTGTTGAACAATAGATTAAAAAGAGCGACTCTACCAGAGTCGCTCTTTTTTAAAGGCAGTTTTCGTGCTCTATTGCCTTAACCCATTTGATGATCTTTTTTATACAAGGCTCTTTTCGCATAGTTTGTTGCTGTAGCATCAAACTATACAAAAGAAAAATGGAGGGTTTAGTCAAAAATCAGTTGAAATAACCACCATATTTACGAAAAGAGTCTTATAGAAAAATCTCAGAAAAATACCTATAAAAATACATTCAATATGAAATATGTTCAAAAAAATTTCAACAAAACTTCACAACTTTCGGTTAAGATGAAATGTGGAGAATTTACGATCCAATATGAAAGGAGAGGTAGTAGTGAAAAATAGTCTTTTTTTCATTCTGATTGCAATGATTTTATCAGGATGTCAACAACAAATCTACCCTTCTATTTATCAGGATCAACCTTTTGTAGCCTCGTTAAATTTACAAAATTCTACCCTGTCATTTGTCAATGAAAAAGCAGAGGATTTTGCTACATGGGAATTTGACAAACAATTTACAGGTGGTATTTTAGTGAATCAATCACAGGATGTATTATTATTTGGGTATCAATTAAATAAGGTCTATCTCTATTCGTTGGATAAAGGGGAGCTTTTAGGTGAATGGCAGGTTGGTGAAGGGATTACAGCCGCCATTGAAGTAGGCGATGAAATAGCTCTTGCAAACGCCAAACTAAATGAAATTATTTTTCTTAATAAAAAAGGGGCGAAAATAAAGACTGTTGACGTTGGAGCATATCCTTTGGACATGAAAATAAAGAATGGTGAGTTGTTTGTTATCAATTATAAAGATACCTTAATATCAGTGATTGATTTACGTAGAAAGGAAGTAGATAGAGAATTCGAGATTCCCTCCTCGTCTGCAGGGTTATTTTTGAAAGATGATGAGGTTTGGATTGGCGGACACGGTCAAGGGAGTAAACCTAGAGAGGGATTGTTGGTCTATTCTTCACAAAGAGGGGAAATCATTCGCTCTGTACAGGCGGGAACGATGCCGATTAATATGATTGAAGACGAACAACGATATTACGTGGTCAGTCATGGAAGCAATGAAATACACCTTTTGAGTCAGGAATATGAAGTGATCAAATTCAATACTGTAGGAGCAAATCCTTTTGCTATCTCCACCTTTTCTAACAGAATTATTGTTGCAGGATATGATAGTAATGAATTGTATTTTCTCAATAAACAAAATTTGCAAATTGAGAAAACTGTACCCGTAGGAAAAGGACCCTTTGTCCTGTTAACAAGAGAGTAGGTGGAAAAAATGGAAAGAATACTAATTGTTGATGATGAAGAGGACATGCGACACCTCATTGATTTGTATCTATCGAATGCAGGCTATGAAACACTCGAAGCTGAGGATGGAGAAGTATCTTTACAATATATCAAGAATAATAATGTGAGCTTAGTTTTACTTGATATTATGATGCCGAATGTGGATGGATTTCAAACCTGTAAAAAAATTCGGGAGATAAGTGAGGTGCCGATTATCTTTCTTTCCGCAAAAGGGGACGAGTGGGACAAGGTAAAGGGATTAAAATTGGGTGGAGATGACTATGTATTAAAACCATTCTCACCAGGAGAGTTAGTTGCTAGAATTGAAGCGGTATTGAGAAGAACCCAAAAAGGTCAACCAGAGACGGGGAGACTTACTAAAGGCGTTTTTACGATTGATACGAATTCAAGAAAAGTTTACATAGATGGTAAATTGACTACACTTACACTAAAGGAATATGAATTATTGTATCTTTTATTGAGCAATGAGGGACGTATATTCACAAGAGATCAGCTTTTAGAATATGTGTGGGGAATAGACTATTCGGGAGGAACACGTACGGTTGATACTCATATTAAAACCCTTCGGATGAAGCTAGGTTCGCATGCAAGTGAGATGGTTCGAACGGTTTGGGGATTAGGTTATACATATGAGGGGTCATTGTGAAAACATTAGCTCAGAAATTATGGATTTCTCTCCTTTTATTACTCTTGTTAACAATTGGGTTTGCTTATCTTTTATCCGATATTTTATATGAACGATTATATGTCAATAATGTTGAGGAAGAGTTGATTGACTTAGGTGAAAAAATTCGGCGTGATTATAAGCAGGGAGAAATTGCGGACGAATTTATCCAAAATGTAGAGTGGCTAAACAGTAAAACACCCTACGAGGTGTTTGCCGTACGAAACCCACGAGAATTAAGTGCCTGTGTGCCGTTTGACATCGACTATCAAGCGTTGATTGGACCTAAGGAACGTGAACAGCTGTTACTTAATAAAACACTTTCAAAAGTGGGATATGAAGAGCGATTTGATCGGAAATTGGTGTCGGTCGTTGTCCCTTTACTAGAAGAAAATCGTTTGCAAGGAATAATATACCTTTATTTCCCTCTAGCAGATATCACGGAATTAACGTCCCATATTACATGGTATTGGTTGCTAGGTGCACTGATTTTTATATTGACTATTTTATATGTTGGAACTAAAGGAATTGGTATCATCTCTCGTCCGATCAAGGAAATGAGAACTGCTGCGGTAGAGCTTGCAAAAGGGAAGTTGAATGTGCGTGTATCGGTAAGTTCAAACGATGAAGTAGGGCAACTTGCGTTAACCTTTAACAAAATGGCAGAAGCCCTTGAAGAAGAAGACCAACGTAATAAAGAGTTTTTAGCGACGGTTTCACATGAGTTGCGAACGCCATTGAGTTATATTAAAGGATATTTAGAAGGAATGAAAACAGGTGTGATTGCGGAGGAAAAGAGAGAGCACTATGTCAACATTATGAGTGTTGAAGCAAGTCGGATGGAGAAGATCGTTGGTGACTTGTTAGAGTTAATGAAAATGGAAACCACTCAATTTTCTATTGAAAAAGTTCCACTTGTGTTTGCTGAAACAATCCGTCAAACGACTAAAAACCTTCAATCGATGGCCGAGGAAAAGGGTTTAAATACGATATTAACTTTAGATGAAGAAATCATTATACTTGGTGATGAGGCACGTATCCAGCAGATTATTTATAATGTATTCGTAAATAGTATGCACCATACAGAATCAGGCAGCATTTCTATCACTTTAGCAAATGACAATGATTCTTTTGCTAAGTTAATGATAGAAGATACAGGAAGCGGCATTCCTGAAGAAGATCTTCCTCATGTGACCGAACGTTTTTATCGAGTAAACAAAGCACGTTCACGTAAGGATGGGGGAACAGGTTTAGGGCTGTCCATCGTGAATAATTTAGTGTTGCTCCATGGTGGTAAACTATCAATTGAGAGTCAAATTGGTAAAGGGACGAAGGTATCGATTTATATCCCATTGGTTTTCGAATAATGGTCAATAAATTGCTAAAAACATTTCACGCTGATTTCACATTTATGAAGTAATATACATGTTATCGAAAGAACTAGGAGGAAAAATAAATGAAAAAAAATAATGGGATTTGGATGATCGTTATTGCAGTTACCCTTTTATTAGCCGCATGTGGGAACGATGATAAGCAAAGTCAAGCTGAAAATAACACCGAGGCACCAGTTGCTATAGCGGCAGAACTGCAAGTTCCTGAAAGTGGAAATATAGGCGAAGGTATCGAATTTTCCACAAAGGTAAAGCAAGGGGACGAACTCGTAGATGATGCAGATGAAGTGAAATACGAGATTTGGATGGATGGTCAAAAGGACGATAGTGAAATGATTGATGCTGAAAAAAGTGATAAAGGACATTACGTAATTGAAAAAACTTTTGAGATGAACGGGAAATATATTGTGCAAGTTCATGTCACAGCACGAGGATTACATACGATGCCTAAATCAGAAATCCTGATTGGTGATGGTGAAATGGACAATAACGGAGATCATCAGGAACACCTTGATTCTTCTATTCACTTCATGAAACCTGAAAATCCAGTTGCTGGAGAGGAAACAATGTTAATGGCTCATGTGGAAGTTGACGGTCAACCCTTATCAGACGCTGAAGTCCGATTTGAAATTAAGGTTGATGGTGCAAAGGCTGAGTGGGTTGAGACTATTAGTGAAGTAGAAGGAGAGTATAAAGCAATATATGCTTTCTCTCAAAAAGGTCACTATACAGTCGTTGTTCATGCTGAAAAAGGAGAAGAAATACACGACCATGTAGAAGAAATGGTCATGGTAGGCGAATAAAAACAGCCTCAGAACAATTTGATTTGTTCTGGGGTTTTTTTGTTTAGTCTCCATTTTATATATATTGTGGCTATTTCATCATATTTTTGATTAAATCTTCCATTTCACTGTTGATTTCCAACAAAAATAGACGGATCCAGCTTACAGTATTTTTTTCTGTGTCAGGAAGATAAAAGTTTACGAAAAGAGCTTTTCTAAAGGAATATAAACAGCCCTATTTATTGGGTTGGATGCAAGTCAGGGGACAAATAATGACTTTGGACCTTCTCTGTGAACCAACATATGCTCGCCACTGGTGATTGATCTGCCTTCTCGTTTGTAAAGTCACTTCGCTTTAATATTTTTTGAATGATGTAAAAAAGTTGATCTTAACCCAGGGTTAAGATCAACTTCCTATTTATCCGTGGTAGGTATCTAAGCAGTTCTCACATTGATTGCCGTAACATTCATGTTGCTCTTCAATTGTTTCCCCGCAGTTTGAACATTGTTTGGCTGGCAAGTTTTTGAAAAAATCGACTACATTGATTAACAAATTTATCACCCTCCGAATTTTGTACTCTCTTTGTTATATAACTATTAATTATTTATTATATTGTATTATAACAGAATTGATTTCGTCAATTCTTTTTTGTATGAATTTCGTATTAAATGAAAAAATAGGGGAAATGGAGTATAGTAAGTGTAGATTGATAATCATTTTCAATTGAGGAGTGGTAGGGTGAAATTAAGCATCATTGGTCAATGGGGAGGATTTCCTGCAAAAAATGGAGCAAGCTCTGGCTATTTACTTCAGCATAAGGGGTTTAATATGTTATTGGATTGTGGCAGTGGTGTCTTATCAAAGCTGCAAAATATAATAAAGCCCGAAGAGTTAAGCGCAGTGATAATTTCACATTACCATCCGGATCATATTGCTGACATCGGTGTGCTACAACACGCCTTGCTCATCTCACATCATCTAGGAAACCAAGTGAAAACGCTCCCTATATACGCTCATAATGAAAATGACTCTGGTTTTGCTTCCTTAACGTATAAAAAATTATCTAAAGGAATCGCCTATTTTGAGACACAACCGTTAATAGTGGGTCCATTTACTATTTCTTTTATACGAACCAATCACCCTGTTCCTTGTTTTGCAATGAATATTTCAGATGGAGAACATAACCTAATCTATACAGCTGATTCAGCTTATATGGCCTCCTTCGTTTCTTTTAGCAGAGATGCCGATATTTTATTGTGTGAATGTAATTTTTATAAAGGGATGAACGGAAAATCAGCAGGTCATATGACAAGTGAAGAGGCAGGAATGCTTGCAAAGAAAGCCAATGTAAAACAGCTAATATTAACTCACCTACCTCATTTTGGCGATCATCATCAATTGCAGTACGAAGCAAAAGAGCAGTTTAATGGGCCCATTCAGATTGCCCATCAAAATCTAACTGTTACTTTATAAGGAGGAGAAGTTATGAAATTTATTAATAATCAAGGAATTACAGACCCACAAATTAATTTAGCTATTGAGGAATTTGCGCTAAAACATTTAGATATAGACGAAACCTATTTTTTATTTTACATAAATGAACCTTCTATTATCATAGGGAAAAATCAAAACACGATAGAAGAAATTAATACAGAGTATGTTGAGAATGAAAAATTGCATGTGGTTCGTCGTCTTTCTGGTGGTGGAGCTGTCTATCATGATTTAGGAAACTTGAACTTTAGCTTTATTACTAAAGATGACGGTGAGAGCTTTCATAACTTTAAAAAATTTACAGAACCTGTTATTAAAGCATTGGAAAAATTGGGTGTGAATGCAGAGCTTAGTGGCAGAAATGATATTATGGCTAACGGCCGTAAAATATCAGGGAATGCCCAGTTCTCTACAAAGGGGCGAATGTTTAGTCATGGTACATTATTATTTGACTCGGAAATTGAGAATGTTGTCTCAGCATTAAAAGTACGAAAAGATAAAATTGAATCAAAAGGGATTAAATCGATTCGGTCCCGTGTGGCGAATATAGTTGAATTTCTTGAAGAGAAAATCACAATTGAAGAGTTTCGTGCACTACTCTTACAGTATATTTTTAATGGAGAAGAAAATATTCAAGAGTATCAGCTAATTGAGAAAGACTGGGCAAAAATTCATCACATCTCTCAAGAACGCTACCAAAACTGGGATTGGAATTATGGGAAATCTCCTAAATCAAATGTGCATCACTCACACCGATTCCCAATTGGTTCGATTGATGTTCGTCTAGATGTAAACAAAGGGAAAATTGAGCAATGTAAGATTTACGGCGATTTCTTTGGAATTGGTGATGTAGAGGATATCGAAGAGAAATTAGTGGGCATTCGTTATGAAAAGCAAGATGTTGAGCAAGCTCTTAATGAGTTCAATGTACAACATTATTTTGGAAATGTCACAAAAGAAGAAGTTATTAATTTGATTTATTAACTGTACGAGCATTATAGGGTGTAAAGACAAAAAGCGGAGGGGATTCCCTCTGCTTTTGTTATATAGTAAGACTTTTTTCATAGAAATGAATATATGTAAGAACCTTTAAGTATTTCTTATGTGTAATATCAACAGGAATAACCCGTCCTCTGTTTTTAGCGCTTTTCTCTTCTTGAGCAATTAACCCCTATACATTAAAAGGAAATAGGATTTCAGGCCATCTGGGGTATTTAAGGGGACATTGTATCTTCAGTTAAAGGGCCATTTAGTTGAACATGAGCATTGCTTAAAAACACAAATTTTGAAATAATTGGTATTAGTGTAAACTTACAATAATGTAGTGCAGTTTAAATAATTTATAAATAAGTGGGGGTAAGTTGTGCTTATATCTAAAAATGAAGCTAAAAGATATTCATTCCAGCCATATGAGGTTTGTCCATGTGAAAGTGGGAAAAAATGTAAATTTTGCTGTTACAAGAAAAGCAAATCAGTTAGTAAAAATGATTATAATTATACCCCTGGCAGAATAATATTTGAAGCACAAAAAATATTCAGAGAGACTGATTTTAACACATGCTATGGTTTTGATAATAATGAGTGTTCACATAATATTATTGGGGCACATTCACTTCAAAATAATGGGGTACTTGATAAGATTGCTACAAACAATCATGTTTATCATCTTGCTTTTGAAATAAATAAAAATCTGCCTACGCTTAAGTTTGATAAGATTGGAAAGAATCAGGCTAGTAAATTTAATGGCTTTTGTAAACATCATGATAAGGCTTATTTTTCATGTATAGAAGACATAGCATTTTTGGGAACAAAGGAACAACATTTCTGGTTGGCCTTTAGGGCATTTTGTTTTGAATTACATAGAAAGGAAAGGCTAAGTAGGCACTTTCCAAAAGTTTTTAGGAAGCATCCTCATGCAACTAAAGAAATAAGCATCTTAATGAGTTATACATCCTGCAAGTTGGATATAAAAGATAAAAAATATGAATATGAAAGATTTCGAGAAATTTATGAAAATGGTACTTATGAAAAATTTGACACATTTCAAAGAGAACTACCATTTAGAGTAGGATTCACTGGAACAACAGCAGTAGCTGTAAATGTAGATATCACCGGCGAAGAGACTATAAACATATATAACTATGATGAGAAACTCTTTGTACCTTCTCTTTATATTTCTGTAATACCTAGAGAAAGCACATCTTTAATTATTGTAACTAGGCATGTAGATGATAAATGTTATGAACCTCTAATTGAGAAATTAAAAAGAACAACGGATGATGATCTCCTTTTTAAATATATATCTTTTTGTTTAGGTGAATATAGCGAGAATGTTTATTTTTCACCAACAATAATAGACAATTTAAGCAGTTCAGGGAAAGATATCATAATTTCTGCTTTTGGCTCTTCTATAAATGTTGATCCTGAGATAAGGTTTAATTCATTAATTAAGGGCTTTCAATTAAATTTATTTAATTTAACCATTGACTGATATAGTAAAACACTTGTTAAGTACTTTTTATAGGGGGCAATAGATTTAAGAAAGCTATTTGTTCTCTTGCTATTGTCAATATTCAACTATTGGAACAGGATAATGGAAGAATCTGTTCAAGATATTAACACGGTTCCTAGTCAATAAAACAGATAAATGGTAGTTTTGAAGGTAATAAGGGGGAGTCTCAATTGAAGTTAAAAAGATTTTTAGTGTTTTCAATCTTATTGTTGTTACTTACAGGGTGCGCAAACGAACAATCATTTGAAGAGTTTTTTCATCAAAAAATGGAAGAAATGCACATAGGAGAAGAAAACTATTCGTATACTCTGGTTTATTCAGAGTTAAATGCTGTTCACGAAGATGATGCTATCGCAGTGTTTACGGAACTTAATGAACGTGGAGAACAAATATTTATATCTTACTCTCAAAAACAAAATAACCAATGGGAATGGAAACAGACTAGAGGAGCAGAATGGAACACACCTCACAAATGGTCAGCCATGCACGAGAACCCTTATATCTATTCTGGGGCAATTAGTAATAATGATATAACTGAAGTGTATGCTGGTAGAGAAAAAGCAAATATTATTGAGGTCGAAGGGGACAAGAGGTTTTGGTATACCATTAGTCCCTCTAAGGAAGTTGAAGTAAAGTACGTAAGAGAAGACGGCACAGAGGAATTGATTGAATCAATCGATGAAGAAATGTTAAAAGAATGGGATGAAAAAAATCTGTAATGTACTAAGTGTTACGCGCAGAGGCTTGTTCCAGTAAAGGGGGCGTTTGCTTAACAAGCAGCGGCCCTCTGTTCAAGTAACGGGCAGCATTCTTGGTACGAAGAAGAATAAGGGTTGAACTAAAAACCTCTTGGTATGATATGAATGTCCTGAACTGGCAAGTAAAAGGTTCATAATTACATCTACCAATAGGCTATCAACAGTCTAAGGAGGACCAATTGCATTAAAGGGCCGACCCAGTAAAGTAACATTAGAACCTTGATCATCTTCATGTGAATTAGAAAAAGGTTTTCATTTTAAAAAATAATTAATAGAAAGTGAAGTTGTACTTGTAACTTTTTTGCTGGTGTGATAAATTGAGATTATCGAAACAATTATTATTGATTAGCGCATACAAAACTAAACAATATATGCATCAGGAAGCACCTGGAGTAAAGAGATCTCGAATTAGAATTTATTTCTGATTTATGAGGCCTGTTTGTTCTGGGTGCTTTTTTTGTGCTCCGCTAATGAGATTGTTTAATAAACTAAAAAGGAGTGTTGACATGAACCAGCACATTCTTCCGATTTGTCGAGAAACATTACAGAAACGTCAAGCAATACCTTTGAAATTAGCTGAGTTATCATATGTTAATCCAGAAGCTGCTTTGTCTTTCTTGAGGTTATGGGGGGAGAAAAAAATACCGATTTCTCCTCTTTACGAAGAAATCTTAAATCACTTTGAAACCAAATAATAAGAAATTATTAAACATACAAACACATAACCGGTGTTTGTCAAGATAGTTGTCGTATTTTCCTTGTTTACTAGTGTCAGTTTCCTTGGGTCACTCCCGTTATTCGTGGCGACAGTGGTTTCGCCGTACCAGAACTATTCGAATTGGCGGAGGTGAAAGAGGCTCACTATGTGATCCGATTAAAAGCGAACAAACGCCTCCAGGCTAAGGCGGAAGAGCTATTAGATCAAATTCCAGATGATATTACAGAGAGTACGTCTGTTTTCTATCGTGAGTTCAACTATCAAGCAGCCAGCTGGACCCATCCTAGACGAGTGGTAGTCAAGATGGAAAGACCGTCAGATGAGCTTCTATTCCATTTCACATTTATTGTGACAAACATGACATTGTCTCCGAAAAACATCGCAAAGCTTTATTTCAATCGAGGAACCATGGAAAACTTCATTAAAGAAGGGAAACTTGGATTTGCCTTTGGGAACATGAACAGCACTGAATTTGAGCGAAATGCCTGTAAATTACAGATCGCGATTTTGGTCTATAACCTTCACAATGGATTTCGAAGATTATGCCTACCGAAGACCATGAACACAAAACTCATTGATACCGTACGCTTACAACTCATAAAGATTGCAGGAAAGATAATACGATCTAGTCGTTATCTTACATTTAAGCTGTCAAGCCATTGCCTGTACAAAAAAGAGTTCATGGAAACATTGACTAGAATCCAGTCCCTTCCACGATTTGGATAGAACGGCACTAAAAACCCGAAATTTTAAAACGGATTTGAGTCTTTACAGGATACGTCTGCCCTTTTTCGGAGAGTTTAGGAAATATATGGGTTTTTAATTCTGGAAATCTCCCATCCTTCTTTAAAAGTGAGGTCGTTTATCTAATTAGTTGAAAAAAGGTGTCTTAATCATCTCATTTGACTGAAAAATGACTTGCACTGCGATTTCATGAATAGTTCAGGATAGTGAATTATTACTTTAAATAAGTTCATATAATTATCATTATGTGTAGCTGAAAAAACTCAAAGGCTTAATTAAGTAATTGTTAATGCTCCTATAAGATATTTTTAAAATAAGCCGAAGTCTCATGAGTAAATATAAAAACCTTCCGATAAAGGAAGGTTTTTATTGTATTCAATTATTGGATGAATAAAGTGTCAAAATTAAAGGTTCTTCATACTCTTTATTGACATTGATAATATTTCATTTAATTGTCGATGGAAGCCCTTGTTTTTGAATTGATTTCGTTCGGTAATTTAGGAAGAATTTCCTGAATCCTATATTATTAACGGAATATATGCTGCTACGAAAAGCAACAATTTTTGTGAAAACAACCCAAAGAGAAAAAATAGGTATACAATGGTTTTGGTGTTTAGCTCCAGATGCTATCGTCTCGAGGCCAAGCCAAACCCTGACATAAGGAAAAGTGGGCCTCATGTCAATCCTCCCTTTAAGCAGGTCACCGATAAACGCTCGCTATGCGTTTTCTTATACAAAGTAATCTTTGTAAAGAATGAAAATTGTTACGAAACCGTAGATAGTATAGCCAATTGCAGTATAGAAGGCAATGGAAGGAGTGAAGGTTTTCTCTTCTCGATCCATTTTTATGCCTGTTCTGGATTGAATCGATAATCGAACAGAATCTGATGCAAAGCCTCCACTAGAGGTGAAAAATTTTATGATAACAACAGACACTAATCCTACTAAAAAGCTAAGGTCATAAAAGCCAACATCGACAAGCTGACTCAACCCCATATTTGCCAGAACCAAAAATAAAACAGTGGTACAAAAAATTAATATTTTTCTCATCAAAAGCACTCCTATTCACGTTTTCTTTCTTTACGAGGAGTTAGGGGGAAAGTTTCAAGAAAATTCGAATTAATAAATTTGAATATATCTTTGGATGGAAAGGAAATAAGGGTATCATTTTTTTAGTAAAACTTATTTTCCGATTTTTTCGAAAATATTGGGAATTATCTCTTGAATTAATACTTTTCTTTATATAAAATATATTTTGAAAACTTTTATTGTTATAATAAAAGTGAATGACTGTTCATTCAGAAAGGGGAGAGGAAGAATGAATTTATCTTCACGGTTAGAACAAACTGCAAAGCTTCAAGTTGACAAGCCTGCGTTTTATTTTATGGACGAGGCGACATCGTATAGGGAATTAAATGGAGCTGTCAACAAGTTTGCAAATGGCTTAGAACAACTAGGGGTACAAAAAGGGGATCATGTTGCACTAGTATTAGGAAATTCTCCACATTTTATTATTGGTATGTATGCAGCGATGCGTTTAGGTGCAACGGTGATTCCAGTGAATCCGATCTATACACCAGATGAAATTGGTTATATTCTAAATAATGGTGATGTTAAAACGGTTATTATGTTAGATTTATTATTGCCTTTAGTAGAAAAAATGCACCATTTATTACCTAAGGTTGAAAATTTCATCCTTTGTGAATCTGGACAGAAAGAGGCTGAAGATTTATCTAAGCTTTCTTCATACAATAAATTGAAAACGTTTACTTCCTTACTAGGAGGTGGTCAACCAATTTTTGAAGGACCTGAATTATTGGATGACGACGTAGCCGTTATTTTATATACGTCAGGTACAACAGGAAAACCTAAAGGGGCGATGCTCACTCATCGCAATATATATTCAAATGCAAAAGATGTTGGCGAATATTTGAAAATGACTGAGGATGATCGTGTGATTACGACACTTCCTATGTTCCACGTGTTTTGTTTAACGGTCGTATTAAACGCGCCGCTCATTAGTGGTGCTACGTTAATTATCATTCCAAAATTCAGCCCAGCAGAAATTTTCCGTGTAGCGAACAAATATGAAGCAACTGTATTTGCCGGTGTTCCAACGATGTATAACTTCTTATATCAATATGAAGCTGGAAAGCCGACTGATTTTTCATCTTTGCGCATATCAATTTCAGGAGGTTCTTCTTTACCAATCGCATTACTAAAGAATTTCGAACAAAAATTCAACGTAATGATATCTGAGGGGTATGGACTTTCAGAAGCATCACCGGTAACTTGCTTTAATCCTTTGAATCGTCCACGAAAGCCAGGGTCGATTGGGACAAATATACTAAATATGGAAAATAAAGTTGTTAATGAGCTGGGTGATGAGGTACCTGTTGGTGAGGCTGGAGAGTTAATTGTACGTGGTCCAAGTGTCATGAAGGGCTATTATAAAATGCCAGAAGAAACAACTGCTACGATTAAAGATGGTTGGCTTTTTACTGGTGATGTCGCGACTAGAGATGAGGATGGTTATTTTTATATTGTCGACCGGAAAAAAGATATGATAATTGTAGGAGGGTATAATGTCTATCCTCGTGAGGTTGAAGAAATTCTATATGCCCATGAAAGCATTGTTGAAGCGGCTGTATTTGGTGTACCTGATCCGAATTTTGGGGAAGCAGTCCGCTGCTTTGTCGTAAAAAAGGATGCATCTTTAACAGAAGAAGCGGTTATGAAGTATTGCCAAGAGCATTTAGCAAAATACAAGCTTCCTAGCTCTATTGATTTTATTGGGGAGCTACCAAAGAATACGACAGGAAAGATACTTCGTCGTGCCTTAAAACAACAAGTGCTCCAGTCACAATAAGATAATTGCATGGGGCTAGACAGAAAAAAATTTAAAATTTATGTTTTCTTACTTTTCGACAAAGAGCTGACCTAGGTCAGCTCTTTTCTTACAGAATAAGACAGTAAGGCTTTTTTGTATACATTGTGGATATTTCATCTGGCTATTGATTTATCTCCCCATTTCACATTTGATTTCCATCAAAAATAAACGGATCCAGCTGCAGTGGCTAGCAGCTATGGGACAAATAACATCCAACTCCAAAGATCAGGACCTCCTCCGTTGGATAACATTTGCCCGCCGCTGCTGAGCGAGCCACTTCCGCCTTTCGTGATCCAGCTGCAGTGGCTAGGGACTCGGGCATTTGTCAGCCCACTACGTGAAGCAGGCTTCACTGCGTGTACTGCCAGATGCCTGCCGTCCCTGGGCAGCCACTTCCGCCTTTCTTAAAAGCTATATCATAGGTGATAATCTGCTACTAAAAGCCACAAACTTTGCGAAAACAGCCTCTTGAAACAAATATGGAATGAGAATAGCTCTTGTGTCAGTATTTCATTCGATAGAATCCTAACCATTATTAGTAACCTTAGTAGATGCGAAAGCAGACTATTAAAAGATTTATAGACGAATTTACCGGTCATGAGCGGTGAATTTTAATGAAAAAATTGGCTTCTTCATAAAGAATCAGCCAATCTAGAAGTTATCGAATAGGAAGGAACAAAAAGGAATTTCTATGTTCTTGTAGAAGTCTACATAGGAAGAAAAGAGGAGGAAGAGAAATGCAGAAAAATGTACTTTTAGAACAAAAGGGACACCTAGCTTTAGTAACACTGAATCGTGAAGAAGCGATGAATGCATTTAATTATGATAGTTTGAGAGAGCTAGCTGAGATTGTAGAGTCATTGCGAATAAATCCAGAAGTGAGAGCTGTTATATTCAAAGGATCTGGAAATAAGGCTTTTAGCGTAGGAGCCGATTTAAAGGAGCGAAAAACGTTAACTGAGCAGCAAGTAAAACGAAATGTGTTCAAGATAGGAGAAGTATTTGCAGCCGTGGAACAACTTCCACAGCCAACTGTCGCCGCAATGAATGGCTATGCATTCGGTGGGGGGATGGAGCTTGCATTAGCTTGTGATTTTAGAATTGCAGTAGAAGATACTAAAATGGGGCTAACAGAAACGAGTTTAGCAATCATTCCTGGAGCAGGTGGAACACAGCGTTTACCACGCTTAATCGGAGAATCAAAGGCGATGGAATTAATCTTAACAGCTAAACGTCTATCTTCAGAAGAAGCGCTGGAGTACGGGCTGTTAACGAGAGTAGTCAGTCGCGTAATGTTTGATACGGAAGTGGAAGCATTTGCACATTTGATTATGGCAAACGGTCCTATTGCAGTAAGACAAGCCAAATTTGCCATCAAAAATGGTATGAATGCTGATTTACATACAGGGCTCCAAATTGAGCGGAAAGCATATGAAATAACGATTCCAACTGAAGATCGAGTGGAAGCATTGATTGCATTTGGAGAAAAAAGAAAACCGGAATTTAAAGGGAAATAGTGCAGAGAGAAAGATCGCTAAGGCGGTCTTTTTATTAGGGTCTTTTTGTCTACAATATTGTTTTTGAATGGCTCTTTTCGCATACTTTATTGCTGTAGCATACAAAAAAATATGGAAACACTCTTTTCTTTCATCATATCGGGTTAAAAATGATGCGAAAAGATGCTCGAAGTCATTCTTCATCACGATAGGAGGGCGATAGGAGGGCAAATTCGAAAAGCCACAACCTTTGCCAACACAGCCTTTTGAATTTATTCGTCAATGGAATCATCCATTTAGAAAATGATATGTTTTTTTTTAGTGAGGTCAGCTGAAAAATGGTTGAGATTCAGAATACCTGTCTATATAATTGTGGAAATAGATTAATAGCTTTAAAGGGGAGAAGTAGATGGAAACAGTGGTTAAAAAACAGGGGAATTCTCAATTATTAGCAGGTATTCAAGGCGGAGCATCCATCGCAATCGGCTACTTTCCCATAGCGATGACGTTTGGATTGTTGGCGAAAACAACGGGCTTAAGTGGTTTTGAAACGATGATGATGAGTATCCTTGTTTTTGCTGGCGCCTCGCAGTTTATGAGCTTAAATATGATGGCATTGGCAGCTACCGGGATTGAAATCGTATTAGCCACATTTGTGGTGAATATTCGCCATCTTCTTATGTCTGCTTCTTTAAATGAAAAAATTGATAAAGCCCCGCACTGGCAAAAAGCATTTCTCTCATTTGGTATCACGGATGAAACTTTTACGGTAATGTCCACAAAGGAAGGAAAAATGTCCTCCGCCTATGGTTTTGGTGTCATTTTGATTTCCTACGGAAGTTGGGTTATTTGCTCTGGTATAGGGTACGGCGTTGGTTCATACTTGCCTCAAGTACTTCAAGAAAGTATGGCGATTGCACTTTATGCGATGTTTGTCGGTTTATTGGTACCCTCTATGAAAAGAAGTGTAAAGGTCTTTTTTTTAGCTGGTGTTGGCGGAGTACTAAATTCAGTCTTTGTTCTCGCAAATATCAGTACGGGGTGGGCAATTTTATTCGCAACAGTTCTCTCAGTTGTATGTGTAGAATTAGTTGACCTTATGAAGCAAAAGGGGGAAGAATAGATGATTACACCTATATTATTGGTGATTTTAGGCATGGCGGTGGTGACGTATCTTCCCAGAATGGCCCCGTTCTTGCTGTTAGGAGAGATGAAGCTCCCTCCTTTTTTGGAAAGGGTGTTACGAAATGTGCCTTACGCTATTTTAGGCGCACTTATATTTCCAGGGGCGATTACGCTGAATACAGAAGACCTTTCTTTTGGTCTAATCGGAATTACGTCAGCTTTTTTGCTAGCTTTTTTAGGATGGAATGTTATTTTCGTTGTGCTTGGATCGATTGGCGTACTCACACTTTACTCATTATGAATACAAGATGGGCTGTTTTCGCAAAGTTTGTTTATTTTAGTATCAGTCTATAAACTATGATGTAGCTGTTTCAAAGCATTTTTACGTTTGTTTTTGATGGAAATCAACAGCAAAATGAAGGATTCAATCTAAAATTAGACGAAATAGGAACAATGAATACCAGACCCCCCATGTTCCTTCTCAGTCACCGCAATTGATGAAAATGGAGGTGTAGTGGTTTAATCATAATCCTTTCAGTCAACGATGATAAAGTCGGTACTAAGACGATCTTAGCACCTGAAAGAGACACAAGTTGACAACCATTTCCAAGGGTTTGAATGATGCCATGGCGGTGCATCTAGCGGAAATATGTATTGGTATGACTGTGTACACTTTCACTATACACTTTATGAAAGTGCAGGTAAAAAACAAGAAAGCTACAAAAAAGAATTCTGTCTACTTTTTCAAAGGCTCTTTTCGGATACTTTGTTGCTGTAGTATACAAAAAAGGATGGAAACACTCTTTTCATTCTTCATTTCGGGTTTAAAATGATGCGAAAAGATGCCCGAAGTCAATCTTCATCACGAATTGAGGGCTAATTCGAAAAGCCACAATCTTTGCGAAAACAGCCTTTTCAAAAAATGGATTAGCCATTTTAGGGAGGGTGCTTTTTTACGCCAAAATCAGTATCAATACCTATTTTCGTATAAAAGAGCGATTAGAAGAGATTTAGTGTAATGCTAAATCTTTTTTTAAATGGTAAGTGTTCTAAATGAATTGTAGGAAACTACATATAGTAAGAGGACGAGAAGGGGGAAGTCTGATGCTTCGTAAGTGGTCATTTCGTGCCGTGATTCTCTATCTGTTTTTTGGTTTGTTTATGTATTTGTACTTATTTATTTATGCTCAAAGTACCATTCCAGCAGATATGCTCGGAAGTAGTGCAGATCCGGCTACATTCATGAATAGTCGTGAGCTGATGTTGAGTGAAGAATACAGTAAAATTCGTAACTTACTCTTCTTTTTATCGACTCCTTATGAATGGTTATTGTATTTTTTAGTGTTGATTTTTGGTATTTCAAGAGGAATGGCTAGTTGGGCAGAAAAAACAACCAACAATCTATTTTTGCAAAAAGCTGTATATTTATTTTGGTTATCTTTAGTTGCCTTTGTTTTAGTATATCCCTTGCAATACTTATCTTTTACCCTTTCAAAGATGTATCATCTCTCTACTCAAAGTTTTTCGCAGTGGATGAAAGATGAAGTAATTGATTTTTGGGTGAACTATTTTTTGATGTTTGTAATTGTTGTTGTCATATACGCGTTAATGAAGAAATTCTCCAAAAAATGGTGGTTGGGTGCATGGGTGTTATCGATTCCGTTTACCTTGTTAATAATGTTTATTCAACCTGTTATTATTGATCCACTATATAATGATTTTTATCCATTGAAAGATAAAGAACTTGAAACCAAAATTTTAGCTTTGGGCAATAAAGCGAACATTCCTGCTGAGCATGTATATGAAGTGGATATGTCAGAAAAAACAACTCTCCTAAATGCCTATGTGTCAGGTATTGGTTCAAACTCTCGAATTGTTTTATGGGATACTACGATTGAGAATTTGTCTGAAGAAGAAATTTTATTTGTCATGGCACATGAAATGGCTCACTATGTGGAAAAACACATTTTTTTTGGTATCGGAGGATATTTGTTGCTATCGTTTATCGGGCTATGGTTAATCGCGAGGTGGATGGAGTATTTGGTAAGAAAACATGGTAAAGGGTTGAAAGTAAAAGAAGTTCATCATATAAGCTCCTTGCCCTTATTTTTCATATTGTCCTCCTTTTTGCTTTTTGCTGCGAGCCCACTCACAAATTTGAGTTCACGGTATATGGAAATTCGGGCTGATACTTATGCGATTGAGTTAACTGAGGATAAAGAAGCAGCCATTTCTTCTTTTCAAGAACTCTCCCGTGTAGGATTAAGTCAGGTAAATCCACCCTATCTTGTTAAGCTGTTTCGCTACACCCATCCGACGATGATGGAACGACTGATTATGTTGGAAAAATATGAAGAAAACTGACCTAATTAGGTCAGTTTTCTTTTATGCCTAGGCTAAATTTTAATATGGATTTGTGGCTAGTTCTAGACGGACCGATTCGAGGTCATAAGCCAAGCCTTGTGACAAGGTATTACCTCAAGATGGTTCATATTGTATTATTTACGTTAATTAGGCAAACGCTTTACATCTTTTTAAGGCTGTTTTCGTAAATTTTGTTGCTCCAGACACAAAGAAAAAACAGGCAGTTAGATTTTTTCATAGGATTTCCAATTTTTCATTTAAACATGAAAAATTTCTCGTAAAGAAAAGAGAAGGAAGCCACACCAGTAAAGGGTTTCACTCCTATTCATAGAGCCGCAAACTTTGCGAAAACTGCCAAGCGAAGAGAACCCTCGACACCTATTATTTTCATGCTTTAAATACTGCTGCGAAAGGAAATAATGTTTGTGAAATCAGCTTTCTACCGATAGTATGTGTAGTGTTATTCTAGAAAAAGAAAACTCCCCCTATTTTCAAGGGGGAAGGGATCACATACCGTATTGTAGTTTCAGCTCTTTAAATTGAGTGGAATAGTGAAGAAAATTGGGATGATTACGTTGATCAAGGGCTAAATCAATTTCCTGCTGTAACTTTTCTCTTTGGTGGTGAAATAAGATTTCTTGAAGTACCATGTCAATGTAAATTTCCGTCATTGATAAATCAGGGGACTGTTTCCGGGTCATTGCACAAGCTTTCATCAACTCAGCATAGGATTTTTTGTTTTCCATTTACAATCACCTCTGAAGTCTTTTTTTTATTATATGGAACAGTTGGAGAAATATCAATCATTTTTTTAAATTTTCAGAAAATATAAAAATTTTTAATGATTAAATAAAAAATCATAGAAAAAACACCTCATCTGGTAAAATATGTTATAGTTAAGATTGAACTTATATAGGGAGGCGAATAAATGATTGAAAATGATCGATTTATAGAAGAATACGAAATGAACCCTCAGACGATGATTCTGCTACCCGTTGAATATGGACAAGAATTATACACAAAAGTTTTTGAGCTTCATGATGAATTTCTTTCTCCCCGTTCACCGTTGGAAATTATTCGGAAAAGCTGTGAGTACTTTGGCTCATCATACGATGGTAGAAAAAACGGAACAAAGTTTTTAACAGGTGTCGTCTATAAAGCACCAATCATTGTTGATAGTCATACCTCTATTTTTTCTTTTCCAACGAGTTCCCCATCAAATCCTAACTGCATTTGGATTTGTGAAAAACATGTGAAGAGACATGAACGAGTAGAACCTAAGGTGACGAAGGTTGTGTTCAAAAATGGCCAGTCTTTTCATTTGCCGATTTCGCTTAATTCATTTGTTTCACAGCGTACAAGAACACTTATGCTAACCAGTCGTTTTATGTATGCAATTGAAGAAATGAAGAAAAAGGACCTCAACAATCCCTCCCATCATGAAGAAACTGCAGAGAAGAAAACCTACTATTGGATCGATTTCATTAAAGGAAAGGAGCGTGTTTAATCACGCTTTTTTGTGTGAGGTTGATGGATTATTTGGTTGGAAACGGCTGTATAGATAATATCTCATTAAACTCTCAACACCGTTTCTTAGGCGTGGATTAAAATAGTTGTGATGTTCTTCAAAGCCCTTATACAAAAATAGATACATCGTGAAAGCCTCATCTGATTCCATACGTTCTACCTTCATTTCCTTACTTCGCATTGTTTTTTTTACTGCACTTAAATCTTTCTGGATAACCATCATTGTCTGTTCGATCCATTCCAAATAAGGATTTTTTAATTTAAATGAACTGTTTTGAATTAGAGTTAAATCTTGGTTTAATACAGTTAACACCATTGGTAAATAGATTGCCTGTTCAAAAATATTGCGATCCTTTTCAGGAATTCTAGTCATGTGAAAAAACTCCCTCCCTAAAGAACGTATGTTCGTATATCAATTATACTGATTTAAGGCTCGATAATCAATAGTTATCTGTTTTCAATTGTAAGGTAGAAATGATTTTCGTCATTCATACATACATATGATTGTAAAGAGGTTTTAATAGGGAAATAATAAATGCTATGATATACTTCGAATTATAAGCGGAATTATTTGGTTTGAGCGTTGACATGTAAGGGGAAACTTTCTATATGGACATTCAATTAATAAAAGAGTGGGTTACATTAGAGAATATCATGCAGTTAATACAACATTATCGTTCCTTTGGACCCCTTGCTGGTATTTTGTTGCCGATGCTTGAGGCGTTTTTACCGTTCTTGCCACTGTTTATATTTGTGATGGCAAATGCGAGTGCCTTTGGATTATGGTGGGGATTCTTATTTTCTTGGATAGGTGCAAGTCTAGGAGCATATATTGTTTTTTTTATTGTACGACGTTTTGGTCAAAAAAAAATACTTCGCTTCTTGCAACGTCATCATAAAGTACAAAGGCTGATGAGCTGGATTGAAGAACACGGATTTGGTCCATTATTTCTACTTCTATGCTTTCCTTTTACCCCTTCAGCCGTTGTTAATATTGTTGCGGGTTTATCTCGCATGAGTATATACCAATATATGCTCGCAGTGTTAACGGGGAAAATGGTCATGATTTTTATCATAAGTTACATCGGATATGATTTAAGGGCTTTAATTACGCAGCCTTTAAAAACAGGAATTGCGGTTGGGCTGATCTTTATTTTATGGTACGTTGGTAAAAGAGTTGAAATTAGATTAAACAAAAAAATGGAAAAAAAACATCAAAGAAGTTAGCTTAGCTGGAGGGACAGTCGTTGAAGGAAGACTTAAAAAGAGAAGGAAAAGAGTGGATAAAAGCGCTTGGAATGGGATTAATCCTCTTTGTTATTATTCGCTTGTTTTTATTTGACAATTATACAGTAGAAGGCCAGTCTATGATGCCGACTATTAAGGATGGTAATAAACTCATAGTAAATAAGATAGGATATTCTGTTGGGAATATCGATCGATTTGATATTGTGGTGTTCCATGCGAACGATGAGGAAGACTACGTAAAGCGGGTCATTGGTTTACCAGGCGATTCGATTATGTATCAGAACGATGTTTTATATGTAAACGGAAAAGCTCAAGAAGAGCCATATTTGGAACAATTTAAAAAGCAGTATGTGTATGACAAATTAACTGGCGATTTTTCTCTCGAAGATGAAACGAGCGAAGCTGTTGTTCCAGAAGGAAAATTGTTTGTGCTAGGAGATAATCGACGGGGGAGTACAGACAGTCGCCATTTTGGTTTTGTTGATGAGGATAATGTCGTGGGGGAAGTGGGCTTACGTTATTGGCCTATCGACGAGTGGGAATTCAGTTTAAAGTAGGTCGATTCCTATTGAACTTTATAGTACAGAGCACCATATAATAATAAAAGAGCATTAAGTGAAGGACTCGAGGAAATCGAGTTCTTTTTAATTTTCAATTAAAAAATAGGATGATCATCCGTTTTTTTCGGATAGTTATTTCTATAGAAGTAAGGATTTACTATTTCATCCAATTCATTAAGACCGCTTTCTCAAAGAACCCTAAACCTCGGATTAGATGAACTTGTGGTTATCATATCAAGAATAAAACTGACAAAAAGGGTTGCATTCATTCAATTGTTGATTCAATCAAAACTACTTATACGAGATGAGCATGATAAACTATGGATAGTACCTAATCAAGTATAAGTCAAAAACTGTCGTATTTTCAAAAATTGGAGGGAGAGAGGAATGGGAAAAGCTAAGTTTCTAAACTGTGAGATTCTTTCAATAGAGGAGCTAAGGCCCCAGCTAAGAACAGGGGACCTATTATTTTGTTCAGGAAACTATCTGGTGAGTGAGCTTATCAAACAAATATCCGGCTCAATGTTTAGTCATGTGGCGATTGTAGTGATATGGGAAGAACAGTGTCTACTCATGGAAAGTGTAGAGGATGATGGCGTTCGCATCGTTCCAATTGAACATTATCTTACCAATTATGAAAATACAAAAGAACGCTATAATGGAAATCTCTTTCTGGCAAGACATCAAGAAATGGAAGTCATGTCCGACGACCACAAAAAAAGATGCTACAAACGGGATTCCATCTTTTGAATTGGGCCTATGACAAGGTCGAGATTGCCAGAATTGTTGCTCGAATTGGATTGGGAATGGGAGAACATGAAGATAATGATGAGTATATTTGTTCTGAATTTGTGCAGAAATGTTTTCTAGCGACGGGGATTTCCTTCAATGTAGATGAAAGAGGATTTATTTTTCCAGAGCATATAGCCATGGATCCATTAATGGAAGCCATAGATCAAATGAAATGATGGTAGAATGAGTAAGTAATCGTGATTTTTCAAGCAAGAACGGAATCGCAAATCATTTTAAGTGGACTCTTTTGATGAATAGGAACCATGTATATGAAAAGAGCTTCTTGGCTATTTAGTATTTAGTTCAAACAACTATGTAGGTTTCAGAACTCAATCAATTATTCTTGTAACAGGTGGTGAATGCTGAGCGAGCAATTGAATTCATTCCTTTGTCCGGTTTGGTTTTTCGCTTGTTTTAATCAATATGTAGAATCCTGACATTAAGCTAAAATGGTAGCATCAATTGAACCCTAGAAAATTGTCTTGTCAACACTAAATAGCGAAGAGCCTGAAAAGAGGCTATATTAAAATTGAAAGTACATAAAAAGAGTGGAGGAAAAGAAAGTATGGCAAATTTACCAAATTGTCCTAAATGTAATTCAGAATACACATATGAAGATGGAACGCAGTTTGTTTGCCCGGAATGTGGACATGAGTGGATGATATCATCCGGGGTAGAAGACAGTGAGCGCGAGAAAACGATACGTGATGCCAATGGGAATGTCTTAACAGATGGAGATTCTGTCACGGTGATTAAAGACCTTAAAGTTAAAGGAAGCTCCTCAGTATTAAAAATCGGCACAAAAGTAAAAAACATTCGATTGGTTGAAGGAGACCACGATATTGATTGTAAAATTGACGGATTTGGACCGATGAAACTAAAATCTGAATTTGTGAAGAAGGCCTAACTGAAAATCATTACTAAACATGATATCTGTAGAATAGTGAATGAAACTACTCACATTTTTTTAAAAAGGCTTTTTCGATTATTTTAGGGAAATGATTAGATCTATCAATTCTGCATTTAATATCAATGTAAAGATAGCTTGAAAGAGAATTCTCAAGCTATTTTTGTGAAAAGAATATCCGCACCTCTATTTTCGGCCTCATTAAGAGGAGTTTCGAAAATAGTCTTTTAAATGGCTGTTTTCGAAAAGATTGTGGCTTTTCGAATAGGAATATATCCCCTGATTTGTATGACTTCGTGCTCTTTTCCTTATGAAAACTTCTCCATTTCTAGATAAAAAGTAAGAAAATAGTCGAAAAAACCTTACTGCCTGTTTTTTCTTTGTGCCAATAGCAACAAAGTATGCGAAAAGAGCCTTTTAAAAAAGATATGAATATTAGTGAATTAGAGCTCATAAGAATGATAGGGAGTTAATTCTTACAAGGAGGAGATCATTATTTCATCCGAAGAACAAAAGAAAGATGAAAACCTGCTAAAGAAGACTTCAAAACAGGCAAGTGATCTTGTGAATCATACGGCAGATAAAGCCAATGATATTGTGAAATCCGTTAGTGGTGAAGGTGGAATTATTGGCAAGGTTTCAGATACATCGGCAGATTTGGTGAAAAACGTTAGTAAAACAGGGAATGACGTAGTAGGTAAGACAGTCGATTCAGCTTCAAATGTTTTTAAAGGTGTTAAACAGAAATTGACCAGAAAAAAAGAATAAATGAGCAAGAGGCAATCCTTTTGAGGGTTGTCTTTTTTTAAGGCTCTTTTCGGATACATTGTTGTTATTTAATTTAATTAGTGATGGAATCCGCGATTTTGGAATGGATTTCGTTCGAAAATAAACGAAAAGATTCCCCGAAACCGAACCTTTTAACTGAATAGATACTACTACAAAAAGCATCAATCTTTGCGGGAACAACCTTTTAAAGTGAAACGAAGAGCACGCGTTTCATTAATCAGTACATAAAAGCAAAAGTGGACAGGGTATATGGAGGAGAAAATGGATAATTGTCGAATAGAGGAAGTAAGAGGTGGGAAAATGATGAACAACAATATCTTAAGAAACAAGCGAATTCATTTAGGTGGATTTATGGAAGAAGATTTACCCGCAATGATAGCCTGGTATGACAATGAACAAATGATGCGCTATTTAGACGCTCTTCCATTTCGACCGAAGAGTAAAAGCGACGTACGAAAGTGGACTGAGGAAACATCTGATAAAATTTATCGATTTAGCATTCGATTGAATGAAACGAATGAAATAATAGGTTATATAGAGTTGGACGGCATTCTCTGGACTCATCGCACCACTTGGATTTCCATTGCAATAGGAGATGATCAATATTGGGGAGCGGGATATGGAGCTGAAGCGCTTCAATGTATGCTCTCTTACGCATTTCAAGAATTGAATTTGCACCGAGTACAACTCACTGTTTTTTCTTATAATCAGCGAGCCATCTCATTATACCAATCACTAGGGTTTCAAAAAGAAGGGGAATTTCGCGAATTTCTTCAACGTGATGGGCAGCGGTACGGGATGGAGCTTTATGGACTTCTATATGAGGAATGGAAAGAGAGTATACAAATGTCGATTTAAAAAAAGGGAGATCCCTTCTTTTTTTGAAGGCATTTTGAACTTCTGTCAAGAAAATGGACAATAAAAAATGAGATTTAATTTTCCTACTTTCCTACCGCACTTCGTTTGGTGGGGCATTAGAAAGAATCAATCCAAGACCATGATTGATCCTTTCTAACGCCAAATGGCTATATTATGAGATTGATTCTAGGATCGAAAGTTGATACTCTCGCTCAAAGTTATTTGGCGACAAATATCCCAGCTTAGAATGCTTCCTCTTCTCATTGTACCTACTTGTAATATAATGATTGATAACCCTCATCGCTTCTTCTTTTGTTTGAAATCTACGCCGATAGATAAGCTCTTTCTTTATGGTCGCGTGGAACGATTCGATGCAAGCGTTATCATATGGATCTCCTTTTCGACTCATACTAATTTTAGCCCCACTCTGAGTTAATTCCTCTACGTATTCATTAGAACAATATTGGGAGCCACGGTCAGAATGATGGATCAATCCCTTACCTGGTCGTCTCGTTGTTTGAGCCATTCGCAATGCTTCTAAAACAAGTTCCTTTTTCATTGAAATCCCTTGGCTCCACCCAACAATTTTCCGTGAAAACAAGTCCATAATGGAAGCAAGATACACCCATCCCTTCAATGTTCGAATATATGTAATATCCGCTACCCAAACCGTATTTGGAATATCTACATCGAACTGTCTCTTCACTAAATTAGGATAGATCGTTAAATCATGATCTGAGTCTGTAGTAACAACGTATTTCTCTAATGGAGTCGCTCTCAACCCCATTTCCTGCATATACCGAGCTACGGTTTTTTGGGAGACTTGGTAGCCCCACTCAATTAAATCATCATATACTCTTGGGCTACCGTAAGTTCCTTGACTCTCATGAAAAGACTTACAAATTTTTTGTTTCAGTTCCTTTTTCTTCTTTTCTTTTTCTGTCTCTTCCTGAGTTTGTCGATCGACCCATTTATAGTAACCGCTTGTTGATGCCTCCAGTACCTTGCACATCTTCACCACAGTATGTTCATCTTTGTGGAGATGGATAAATTCATACTTTACTCCTGCTTTTTCGTGAAGATGTGCATCGCCTTTTTTAAAATTTCATTCTCCTCTTGAAGAGATTTTAATTCTTTTTCATGCTGTTTCTTCAATTTGTTTAGGTCTGAAGGAGTAATATACTCAACAGATTTGTCAGCATTTTTCGCCTCTTTTAACTTTTTTACCCATCGCATAATAGTCGAGTAAGGGATCTCTAACTCGTAGGCTAGTTCTGTCACTCTCCTACCTTCATCAACGACCATCTTAGCTACATACTCTCGATATTCGTTCGAGTGATGATTACTCATGTGAACACGTCCTTTTTAATGATAATTATTGTGCAACGGATTATCATTTTTATGTGTCCACTTTTAAGACTAACTTTAATTTTTCTTATGCTTTGTCGTTTCAACATAAAAAAAAATGGAAAACCTCATTTTTTCATTCAACGGACTTTAAATCAATACGAATAAATCTCCGAAGTCTTTTTTAATGGCTGTTTTCGCAAAGTGGGTTGCTTTTCAGAGCAGTATATAAACCGTGAAATTTATAGGTTTCGGTGCACCAATCGTATTTTTTTGGACCAAATCGATGGGGGAATCAAGCCTTTTATTGATGAGTAAATTAAAAACCAACAATGTATACGAAAAGGACCATACGAAAACAGCCGCAAAGAATGATATTATGTAGGTAGAATACGTGTTCTATATTATAATAAATCTATACAAAAAATACTTAATTTCACATGTTGTACTATCTATACGAAAGAGGAAGGAGTGAGAGGATGTCTGTACGGTTTATTGTCGGTCGATCGGGAAGTGGAAAAACAGAAACGATGTTAAATGAAGTTCGGGAAAAGCTGCAGAATAACGCGAACGGAAAACCAATCATTTATTTGGTTCCAGAACAAATGACGTTCTTATCGGAATATGCTCTCGTTACGACACCGGAGTTAAAAGGCATGGTTCGAGCGCAAGTGTATAGCTTTACCCGTCTTGCTTGGCGAGTCCTTCAAGAATCAGGTGGGATGGGGAGATATCATTTATCCAATGTTGGATTAAATATGCTTATTCGAAAAATAATTGATGAAAAGAAAGAGAAATTGACCCTGTTTACAAAAGCCTCCGATAAAACAGGTTTTGTTGGTCATATGGAAACCATTCTTACAGAATTTCGCCGTTACTGCATTTCACCTGAAGAACTTCTTCGTCAAGGGGATGCATCCCAAAATAGCAAAGCATTGAATGATAAATTACATGACTTAGAGTTAATCTATCAAGGCTTTGAAGAAGCGCTTGTTGGAAAATACGTTGACAGTGAGGATTATTTTAAATTGCTTGCTGAAGCCGTTGAAACCTCATCGTATATTGCAAATGCAGAAGTTTACATTGATGGTTTTCATAGCTTCACACCACAAGAATACCTTGTTATCCAAAAATTGATGAAACACTGCCAGCGAGTGTCCATTGCCCTGACAGTTGATCGCGCATCTCATCGAGAAAACGGAGCCACAAATAGTCTCTTTCGATTGACAGAGGAGACGTATGGTATGTTAACACAAATGACCTTCGTTCCTGAGATTAATCGAGAACCTGACGAGGTATTAATTGAGCAAAAGCGATTTGAGCACAGTAGTTTGCAACATATTGAAAAATATTGGGAAGATCGTCCGACCATATCCTATAACCGTAAAGCGGCCGTGAAAGTTGTAGAGGCTTCCAACCGTCGAGCGGAAGTGGAAGGAGTTTCAAGGGAAATCCGTCGCTTAGTCAGAGAAGAAAACTATCGATACAAAGAGATTGCTGTATTGGTACGTAACGGTGGCGAATATCAAAATATTATGGAAACGATTTTTTATGATAATGAAATACCGTATTTTATAGACCAAAAGCGAACGATGTTAAATCACCCGTTAATTGAATTCATTCGTTCGACACTTGAAATAATGAACACTCATTGGCGTTATGAACCGGTTTTTCGAGCATTGAAAACAGAACTTCTTTTTCCGCTTAACGAAAAGACGGGAAAATTGCGAGAACAAATGGATCAAGTAGAAAACTATGTGTTAGCTTATGGCATTAAGGGGGAAGCGTGGCTACGAAAGGATCGATGGAACTACCGTCGTTTTCGTGGATTAGAACTTACAGACTCTATCCAAACGGATGAAGAAAAAAAGATCGAGCACGAAATAAATGAATTCCGTTTAAAAATTTCAGCTCCTATCATTCGGTTTTTTCGACGTTTGAAAAAGAAAACGACAGTTCGGGATTTATGTGAAGTGCTTTATTTATATTTAGAAGAACTGGATATTGCTGCAAAAATCGATGGACTCGCACAAGTAGCAGAAGAAAGAGGAAACTTAGTAGTCGCTCGGGAGCATAACCAAGCTTGGAATGCAGTGATGGATTTACTGGATCAATATGTTGAAATTTTAGGAGACGAAGAAATCACTTTAAAGAAATTCACTTCTATCCTTGAGGCTGGAATTGAATCTATGAAATTCTCGCTTGTGCCACCAGCGATTGATCAAGTTATTGTTGCTAACTTGGAGCTTTCCCGTTTGTCCGATATTCGTGCAGCGTTTGTTCTTGGCGTGAATGATGGAGTTTTACCAGCAAAAATGACGGAAGATGGGGTTTTATCAGATGAAGACAGGGAAACGTTGATTTCTTCCGGTATAAAGCTAGCTCCAAGTAGCAAAACGAAGCTTGAAGATGAAGAATTTGTGGCCTATAAAGCCTTTACGACTTCTTCTGAAAAACTATATGTTTCTTATCCCATGGCAAATGAAGAAGGCAAAGCATTGCTTCCATCACCATATATTAAAAAGTTGCTAGAGATGTTCCCGTCCATAGAAAAAGAGTTATTAATTCATGAACCATCGGAACTAACAGCCGAGGAGCAGCTTCACTATATTTCTCATCCAAACATCACGATTAGTTATTTAACCTCACAATTGCAATTGAGGCTAAGGAATTATCCTGTTCCAGATTTTTGGTGGGATGTGTACAATTTCTATATAGAAAATGAGCAGAGAAGAGAAGGTGCCACCCACATTCTATCAAGTTTATTTTATCAAAATAGAGTCAAGCAGTTATCCCCACAAACAAGTGAAGATCTATATGGGGAAAGCATCCTAGCATCGGTTTCTCGTATGGAATTATTTCATAGTTGTCCATTCTCTCACTTTGCTTCTCATGGTTTACGGTTGAAAGAACGCGAGATTTTCCGTTTGGAGGCACCCGATATTGGAGAGCTATTTCACGGAGCACTCAACTGGATTTCAGAGGTAATGAATGTTGAAAAAAAATCATGGTCGCAGCTATCCAAGGAAGATTGCTTGAAGCTGGCGAAAGCATCGGTTGAATTTATTGCACCAAAGCTTCAAAAGCAAATTCTTCTAAGCTCGAATCGACATCATTATATTAAAAGAAAACTTGAAAATGTCATTGGAAGAGCTTCGATGATTCTTAGTGAGCATGCAAGAGTAAGTGGTTTTTCCCCTATCGGTCTAGAACTTGGATTTGGCCCAAATGCCGAACTTCCTCCATTTTCATTTACTTTAGGAAATGGAATGAAAATGGAATTACAAGGTAGAATTGACCGAGTCGATCAAGCAAAAGATGATTCTGGCACCTATTTACGTGTGATCGATTATAAATCAAGTAGCAAAGAACTGAATTTCACCGAAATGTATTATGGATTATCCTTACAAATGCTTACCTATCTGGATATTATTTTGACTCACTCACAGCAGTTAATTGGATCGGAGGCATTACCAGCAGGAGTTCTGTATTTTCATGTTCATAATCCAATCGTGAAAAGTAAGAAATTGCTATCAATTGAACAAATTGAAGAGGAGATCTTCAAGAGTTTCAAAATGGACGGGTTGGTATTAGGAAATCCAGAGGTAGTGAAATTGATGGACTCTTCGTTAGAAACGGGAACATCGCATGTTGTTTCAGCGGGGTTGAAAAAGGACGGATCGTTAACAGCAAGATCGAAAATTGCATCGACACAGGATTTTGATTTGATGAGGAAATATGTTCGAAATAAATATATCTCGTCAGGTCAACAAATTATGAACGGCCATGTTGAGATCACACCTTACAAATTAAAAAATCGAACGCCATGTCAATATTGTTCGTATCGATCTGTTTGTCAATTTGATCAATCCTTGGAAGAGAATGATTATATCGTTTTAACACCGCAAAAGAATGAAGAAATATTAGCTTGTATGAGAGAGGAGGTCTCTTCTGATGAGTAAAACACCATTACCCATAAAACCTGAAGATGTTTTTTGGACTGATGACCAATGGAAAGCTATTTGGTCGAAAAACCAAGATATTTTAGTGGCAGCAGCGGCAGGTTCTGGAAAAACAGCTGTTCTTGTTGAACGAATTATCCAGCGGTTACTCTCAGTAGAAGACGAGATGAATGTGGATGAACTTCTTGTGGTGACATTCACAAATGCGGCAGCGGCTGAAATGAGACACCGAATCGGCGAGGCTTTGGAAAAAGCACTTGAAAAGAATCCTAGCTCTGGACGAATTCGAAAGCAATTAAGCTTATTAAATAAGGCCTCTATTTCTACGCTGCATTCTTTTTGCCTAGAAGTGATACGGAAATATTATTATTTAATTGATATTGATCCAGGTTTTCGTATTGCCGATAGTACGGAAGGAGAACTTCTACGGGATGAAGTAATGGATGAACTATTCGAAGAAGAATATGGAAAAGAAAATAATAAAGACTTTTTCCACTTGGTTGATACGTTCACCAATGACCGAAGTGACCTCGCTTTGCAGGAAATGGTCAGGGAACTCTATTTATTTTCACGGTCACATCCTGATCCGTCGTCATGGCTCGATAATATTGTAAAGCTATATGATGTGGATGAAAAGTCAACACAGCTTCAGGATTTACCATTTTTTATCGTGTTAAAAGAGGAAATTCGCTTAAGCATAGAAGGTGCTATTGCAGCGTTTCAAAGGGGAATGGCACTGACAAAAGCTACGGATGGACCTGCGCCTTACGGCGATAATTTTTCGCAAGATCTTGCTATTGTTGAGGGAATGATGTCTTCCTTGGAGAGTTCGTGGGAAGAGCTTTATATTCGTTTTCAAGAATTGAAATTCTCTCGATTAAAACCATGTCGAGGAGATCAGTACGATCCTGAGAAAATCGAAGAAGCAAAAGCACTGCGAGCCCAGGGGAAAAAGATGATTGAAAAACTTGAGGAAGAGTTTTTCTCAAGAAAGCCTGAAAGTTTTCTAAAAGATTTACGAGAGATGAAGCCTGTGATCTTGACATTAATCAAGCTAGTCAAAGACTTTTCAATCCGATTTCAAACAGTGAAAGGAGAACGTGGACTAGTCGATTTTTCAGATTTAGAGCATTTCACATTAGAGATTCTATCCGATAATGGTCAGCCTTCAGAAGCAGCTGATACCTATCAACATCAATTTAAAGAAGTGCTTGTTGATGAGTACCAAGACACAAATATGGTTCAAGAGACTCTAATTTCTTTGATTACGATCGAAGGAGAAGAGCAGGGAAATCTCTTTATGGTGGGTGATGTAAAGCAGTCTGTCTATCGGTTCAGGTTGGCAGAGCCTAAGCTATTTTTAAGCAAATATAATCGTTTTACCACACTTGGAGAAAATACTGGGCTCAAAATAGACTTATCGCAAAACTTCCGTAGCAGACAAGAAGTTCTGGCGGGTACGAACTTTATATTTAAGCAGATTATGGGTGTTGAAGTTGGTGAGATTGATTACGACAAAAGTGCGGAACTTGTAAAAGGAGCAGCTTATCCTGAGGAGGATGAGTATCCTGTGGAACTTGCATTCATTGACCTAGCAGATGAAGAGACAATTGAAGAGGAAGTGGAGGTTGAGACTGCTTTTAGTAAACTAGAGCTAGAAAAATCACAGCTAGAGGCAAGGTATATGGCTAAAAAAGTAAAAGAACTGATAGATAGTCAGGCCTTAGTCTATGATAGCAAGAAAGGAAAGCATCGACCGATTCGCTATCGAGATATGGTCATTCTGCTGCGTTCAATGCCTTGGGCACCTGAAATTATGGAAGAGTTTAAGTCAATGAATATACCCATTTATGCGAACCTTTCGACAGGCTATTTTGATGCTATTGAAGTTTCAATTATGGTGTCCTTATTAAAAATAATCGATAATCCTTATCAAGATATTCCGCTTGCCTCGGTGTTGCGATCTCCTATTGTAGAAATGAATGAAGAGGAACTCGCTTCCATTCGAGTGCACTCACGAGCGGGTTCGTTCTATGAAGCAATCACAAAATACATCCAATCAGCGCCAAAGGAAGAAGCTTATGATAGGCTAAGTACCTTTATGGAGATGCTTGGAACATGGAGGACACTGGCTAGACAAGGGGCATTATCGGACTTGATCTGGCAACTCTACCGTGATACGAAGTTTTTTGATTTTGTCGGGGGAATGCCCGGAGGAAAACAGCGTCAAGCCAATCTTCGAGCATTATATGATCGAGCTAGATCATATGAAGAGACTTCATTTCGAGGGCTGTTTCGTTTTCTTCGATTTGTTGAAAGAATGAGAGAACGAGGAGATGATCTAGGTGCTGCGAGAGCATTAAGTGAGCAAGAAGATGTCGTCCGCCTAATGACTATCCACTCCAGTAAAGGACTAGAGTTTCCAGTTGTATTTGTCGCTGGTTTATCGAAGCAATTTAATTTAATGGATTTGAATAAATCATATTTATTAGATAAAGAATTTGGATTAGGAACGAAATATGTGAACGCGGATAAACGGATCACCTATCCTTCGATCGCACAGCTTGCGTTGAAGCGGAAAAAACGGATGGAGACCATTGCAGAAGAAATGCGTGTCCTTTATGTTGCTCTAACACGTGCGAAAGAGAAATTGTATTTAGTAGCTACAGTTAAAGATTTAGAAAAGAGCATGATCAAGTGGAGAAGCGCTCTTCAACAAACGGAATGGTTACTGGCTGATTACGAACGTGCATCTGCGCTTAGCTATTTGGATTGGCTCGGACCAGCCCTCGTTCGGCACCAATCGTGTGAAGTCCTCCATGAGGGTGAAGTCGAGGGGAGTTTCATTTCTAATGAAATTATTGGACATCCTTCGCGCTGGAATCTCTCCTTTTATTCGAAAACTTTTTTTTCAAAGGATGAAGAAACACCACAAGAAGTTGAGGAAGAGTGGAAAGAACATGTGATAAAAGGGGAGAAAGTGAATATTTCAACGCCCATTAAAGAAGAAATTGTAGCAAAATTAAATTGGAAATATCCCTACAAGGCAGCGGTTCAAAGAAAGTCAAAACAATCGGTGTCAGAAATCAAGAAAATGTTTCAAGTAGCGGACGAGGCTGCAAGTGATGATATCATCAAAAAATTCCAAAAGCCTATCATGAAACGACCGCAATTTTTACAAGCAAAGACCATTTCACCAGCAGAACGAGGGACGGCTATGCATGCAGTCATGCAGCATATATCATTAGATAAGCAGCCAACTCAACAAGAAGTAGTTGAACTGTTAACTGAGCTGACTCGAAAAGAATTGTTATCTCTTGAACAAGCGGAAGCCATTGAGGTTGATCAAATCGTCTCATTTTTCCATACATCCATTGGTGAAAGAGTGCTCCGAGCAGAGCGTGTACAGCGCGAAGTCCCTTTTAGTTTAGGAGTAAGAGCTCAGGATTTTTATCAGGATACTGAAGATGGAGAGGAAATCATTCTCGTCCAAGGAGTAATTGATTGTTTGGTTCAGGAAAAGGATGGTCTTGTTCTTGTAGATTATAAGACCGATAATATTGTTGATAAATATCAAGGTGATTTTACAAAAGCTCAACCAGACCTGAAGAACCGCTACGAAATTCAGTTGAATTTGTATGAAAAAGCAATAGAAGAGATTCTTGGCGAAAAGCTAAAAGGGAAGTACCTTTATTTCTTTGATGGTTGTCACGAGCTTTCTATGTAGAAGGCTGTTTTCGCAAAGTTTGTGGCTTTCGAACCAGTCTATAAACGTTGATATAGCTTTGTTTCGGGCATCATTTCGTCTATTATTGATGGAAATCATCAGTAAAATGGGCAATTTAATTAAAAATCAGATGAAATAGCCACAATGTATACGAAAAGAGCCTTGTAGAAAGAAGTTAACGCAAACATCGTTGCTTTTCACATGAAAAATTAGTTATCCTTCACATGTTTTGCTTAGATAGATGTGCGACGAGGAAAATAAAAACGAATTTTACTTACTAGAGCTAGGTTTGATATAGAAAGATATTCATCTATCTCACTTTGAATGGATAAACGCAATTAGGTCATTCATTGACATCTGTTGGGAAATACGTTCCACCAAATGGAATACCACTTTCAATCAATACAATTCCACGCGTTGCTTAAAAAAAAATAGGAGCTCTATCCGACAGGTAACATTGTGATGAACTTGGACATCGGATAGAGTGCACTGTTTTGAGTAAACTCTTTAGTTCAACTTGTATAGATGGAAATTCAAACTAAGTCAGTTAAATAAGTTATATTGAAAATTAGATTTGCTAGCAAAGAACGGAAATCGACAAAGTATTCAATTTCATTCAACAAAAGGGAAAGCTCTTGGGCTTTCCCTTAGTTGTTTCCGAGTATCGGTTGGTCAACTCCATTTATGCCCACGGTTGAATTGATACTAAACCCATTGAAGGTAATAATGAAAGGACCAGTGTTAAACGCCCCAGAACCACCGACTGTTTTGCTACTAGATTTTGGTGAGATAATCGCAGCGTCACCGAATTGTACGCTACCCCCACCAACATTTAAGATTTGAACTGGACCAACAATAGCAGGCATTTGAAAACATCCCTTTGTATAAGATTCTTCAATAGTCTATGAAGAAATTCATTGAATCGTTCACTCGCCGTTTTGATTTTCTAACTGACGTATATGCTTAATTCTTGATTCTAGTCGAACATCCCCGAGGTTGCCGATATGCACAATCCCGGTAGTAGAGACTCCGATAATGTCAATGATCCCCACGTTGATGACCGGCTTTTGGTTAAGAATAGAGATATTGGTTGGAGGTGGTAAAGTCAGAAAGGGGATTTGTTCATAAAAAACCGGATACTGATAAAGATCGTCGCCTTCATTTCCAAAAAATATTTCTTGCTCCCTTTGAACGGCTAGAACCTTTGATTTCCCATCTAGATATCGAGTGTCCCCTATCTGAAGAACAGAAGAAAAGATTAAGGAAGTTAGATTAACCCCCTGTACGAATGAATACCTGCTCATAATTATCCTTTTGGAGCAAGCGGAACAAAGGGACCGATGATAAGGGATTCAGCAGGGGTATCAAAGGTAGAAGCAAGTTGAATCGTGTTGGCATCCCCAACTAATAGTAGGGCAGAACTTGCAACACCGGCAACGTTTATATTGCCGACACATAATTCACGATTAATGACTTGGAGGTTCATGTTTTTCATCCTTTCGATTCATTCCTGATGGGATTTGTGAAATAAAGGCAAAAACAGCTTGATGAATATCGTTTTTTAATTTATAAAAAATCTTGTCGTATGCTCCTTGTGGATTCCCTTTTTCGTATGCGGAAGCAGGGAAAGTTTGTAAATAAAAGTCCACTCGTTGGGGAAGTTGCTTTTCGAGGTCTTCTTGAATCATTTTATAATAGGAACCATCTAGTGTACGAGAGAGTTGTGCTTCTGTATCTCCTATGAGGGAAGGCAATCCATCATTTAGGTATTGTTGAATTCCCTCAATCAGCTGTTGCCTTAATTCCCCGTTCTCTAATACATCGATATTTTGGTTTGGTTGATTCACTGCCAGATCTTCAATATTGTTTAAATCATTTGGATTTAAGCCAATATTTAACGTTCCTTCTAATGTTTCAACTTTTAATTGATCAAACTTGTATTCAATTTTTTCTACGTTAACACTGGGTCTTTCCTTTAAATCTGTCACTTCTTTTTGCAGGATCGTTAGCATGTCTTCTAGCTGCTTGATTTTTTTGTTTTGTGTTTCGATATATTGCAGAATTTGCTGCCAATTGGTTGGTGTATGATACATGCTTTCACCTCTTTCGCCTAAGAAATTGATAATGGAACAAGTGTAGATTCTTGCTTAAATTCTGCTCCTCCATTTTTTTCTGCTTGAGGAGCAGCCTTAATAAATCCTCCTGTATTGAATAAATAAGAAGCGGGTTGAATTGTACCTGATGTGCCAATTTGGAATACTGAAGAGTTGGACACTGCCCCGATTTTAATACAATGAATTTGAATAGTTTGCTGCACATAAATATTCACAGTTATCACACTCACAATGTAAAAGTTATTGGTTGATCCACGCCATCTGAATCGTTTACATTTGTATTAGAAATTTCATTATAGACGGATAGACCATTACCAGTATTGAAAGAGCCCGCACCGGAAAACGTTTTTGCTACGGCATTTGGTTGCAGTTGAAAAATATCTCCTACATGAACAACACCACTTGATCCTACACTAACGACTTGAATGATCCCCACAAAACCGGGCATCGCCGTTCACATCCTTTGTCTTGCATATATGTTAGCCTATGAAACTTACCTAAAAACGTGACTATAGCCTATCAAGAGAAAAGTGCTAAAATAAGGTGAAGTGTAAAAAAAGATTTTTCGCAAAGATTGTTGCTCTCGAACCAGTCTCTAAAAGGTGATATAGTTTTGTTTAGGGGCATCTTATCGTCTATTTTTAGTGGGTTGTAGCAGCAAGATGGAGGATTCTATCTAAAATTAGTATAAATAGAAACAATGTCTTCGAAAAGAGCCGAATTAAAAGATAAAAAGAAGGGTAGGATTCTATTGTCAACGATGGAACCAGTTAAAAAGTCAGCAAGAATTGACTCATTAGATATGATGAGGGGATTTGCATTATTAGGGATTTTTCTAGTCAACATGATATCGTTTCACTCCCCAATTTTTCACTACAATCCGTATCAGTGGTGGGAAGGGAAAGGAGAAGAGAATCTTTATATGTTTATCGATGTTCTTGTTCAAGCGAGCTTTTATCCGCTCTTTGCTATGCTCTTTGGTTATGGTTTAGCCATTCAAAGAGAGCGGGCACTCACTAGAGGCGTTTCCTTTCTTTCATTGGGAATCCGTAGATTAAGTGTTTTGCTTGTGTTTGGCTTGATACACGCACTTTTCATATGGTCGGGAGATATATTAACAAATTATGCATTATTCGGTTTACTACTAATAGGAATGATGAGATGGTCAGGCAAAACACTTCTGATTAGTGGAGCACTGTTGTTTTTTATTCCGCAACTATTAATAAGTAGCATGTTTGTAATCCTGTACGTTATCAGTCCAAATCAAATGTTGTATTTTACTGATATCCAATCGGTACAAGAGGCGTTTAGAGTATACTCTTCGGGAAATTATGCTGAAATTTTCTCTCAACGTTTTCAGGATTGGTTCTTAGTAAATAGACCGCTGAATTTACCCTTTTTGTTATTAGCAATTTTACCAATGATGATGATTGGTGCAGGTGCGTCAAAAGAAAAACTTCTTGAAAATGCCCATGAAAAAAAAGGAATGTGGGTGACCATACTGCTTATTTCTCTGGTGGTAGGGCTAGGGATAAAATTACTTCCTTTTATCATAGAAACTAATTATACGTTTACCAGCATTCAAGATTTTCTGGGCGGACCGTTTCTCTCGGTAGCGTATGCCGCGACCATTATATTGATTAGCATGAACGGGTTTATGAATCGCATTCTTCAACCTTTAGCTAAGGCTGGTAAGATGTCGCTAACCCTTTATTTAACGCAATCCATTATTGGAACTCTTATTTTCTATTCCTATGGCTTAGGATTATATGGGGAAGTCACATTAACAACAGGAACATGGCTTGTATTTGTCATCTTCTTTATTCAGGTCATCATCGCAGAAATCTGGCTATCTCGTTTTCAATATGGACCGATGGAGAAATTGTGGAGAACCTTAACCTATGGAAAGATCAAAAAACGTGGAACGACATAAAGAGAAGAGGGAAATACAAAAGTGAAATTTTTAACTTTTCAAAAAAAAGATAAAGAATCGATTGGGGTCCTCAAAGAAGGGAGGGTTTGGGACCTTCTTAAAATGGGTGAATTGTATCACCCTGATCAACCTTATCCAGTTGACCTTTCGGCTTTAATTTGTAAGTATGATTCTTTCCGCCCTATTATAGGGGAAGATTTAGTGAGAGGAAAAGCCGAAGGGAAAGAAGAGGTTTTAACATGGTCTGTGGAAGAGATAACAATAATAGCCCCTATTCCGAAGCCGAGAAAAAACATTATGTGTGTAGGGAAAAATTATCGAGACCATGCAATTGAAATGGGGAGTGAAAATGATATTCCAACCGACCTATTGGTGTTCACTAAGTCACCAACCTCTGTCATCGGGCCGTTTCATTCGGTGAATCTCCATGAAGATGTGACGAGCGAAGTTGATTACGAAGGGGAATTGGCCGTCGTCATTGGTCAGGAAGGAAAGAATATTCCATTAGAGAATGCTTTGGATTTCGTCTTTGGATACTCGATTCTAAATGATATTACTGCTAGAGATTTACAGCGAAAGCATAAGCAATTTTTCATTGGCAAAAGCTTGGATACATTTTGTCCTCTAGGGCCGGTGATTGTAACCAAGGATGAAATAAAGCATCCTGACAATCTATCAATCATGACAACTGTAAATGATGAAGTGAGACAATCATCGAATACAGAGCAATTAATCTTTTCAATCTCAGAGGTTATTGCGACGTTATCCAAGGGGATGACTTTACAACCGGGAGATATTATAGCGATGGGGACACCAGCTGGAGTGGGCAAAGGAATGAAACCACCTGTCTTCTTAAAAAGTGGAGATTCTGTGACAATATCAATTGAAGGAATTGGGAAACTGACGAATCTTATGCAGTAGGGTAGGGGGGGTTTCCAATTCACTTAAAAAATATGGTAAGATGAGAAAGAAATTTTTATTTGAACTTAAGGAGGTTTATCAATGCTACACAATACACATGCTCATATTACTACATGGGTTGTTGCACTTATTTTATTCTTCGTTGCGTACAGCCTGCATCGTAGCGGTAAAGCAAAAGCCATGAAAATTGTTCATATGGTGTTGCGATTATTTTATCTTTTGATTATTGTAACAGGAGCACTACTTTTCTTTTACAATCAATCCTTAGATCCTGCTTTTTACGGGGTAAAAATGCTGGTTGGTTTCTGGGTAATCGGGATGTTTGAAATGGTACTTGTTCGTTTGAAAAAAGGGAAAGAAACAAAAATGTTTTGGATTCAGTTAATTGTTTCAATAGTACTTGTATTGTACTTAGGGTACTATTTACCTTTGTAAATCGGTATTTTTTAAGGCGCTTTTCGTATCCATCGTTATTTTTGAATCTATAAATTTGAGACAACATCCAATTTTGTAAAGAGTGCATTCGAATGAATACGAAAAAATGCCCCAAAACCTCTCTTATAAGGGACTATATACGTCTGCAAAAAGCAAGATTCTTTGCGAAAAGAGCCTTTTCTAAACAAAAGGCTCTTTTCGTTTACATTGTGGTTATTTCACCTGATTTTTGATTAAATCCTCCATTTCACTGTTGATCTCTATCAAAAACAGACGAAATGATGCCCGAAACAAAGCTGTACCACAGATGATCAACTGATTCGAAAAGACACAAAATTTGCGAAAAGAGCCAAACAAAAAGCTGCCATCTGGCAGCTTTTTGTTTTTACTCGATTTTTTCTATGATGATTCGTTTTCCAGTGCTCTTGGTATACTCAAAGCGATCTTGTTGCTTCTGATAATAGCTGAAATGGTGCTGAACCCCACAAATTTCATCACCATTATCAAAAGTGATAAAATTCACACCTTGCCGTATTTTTCTCTCTTCTAAAAAAGAGAGATGGTTATGGCAAAAGATGCAATCATAAATGGAGAAACGAAGGGAATTGAGGGTGGTAATAAATTGAAGAAAAGCATCATCACTCAATTCTTCTAGCAGCATCTCTAAAGAAAGTGTTAAATTTTTTCGAATTCGTACAGAATCATATTCCCTTAGAGGAAATGATTCTTGCTGAATCTTCAATTCCCCATTCGGTTGTAAAGTGCCCCTTCTCCATTGACTGTGATAGTGAACTTCGATGATATGACTCGTGAAAAAATCTAGCATGGTTGCCTCATCACTTTCATCATCGAAAAATACCCACTGATTATTCATGTATTCGATTGAACCTGTGAGGTAGGCACGTGTTTGGTTCTCTAATAATAAGGTTCTTTCTTGATTTTCCAAAGGATTTTCCCCCTTTCGTTATCTTTTTGCACATTTTTTGTAGCTTTCATACAAGAGAATGGAGCTAAGTGTAGAAAGTCTAGAGTAGTCAGGAAGGTGAGCGGTCCATTGATCTCCAATTCATCTCTAATTCGTTCAAAAGAAAAGAAAGTATAAATTTCAAAGTGGCTAGCTCCAGACGCCACCGGCTCGAGGTCATAAGTCAAGCCCTGCCATGAGGCAAAGTGCGCCACAGGTCAGTCCTTGTCATATGCCAGTCGCCGATTAACGGGCGTCTTCCGCATTTCAAAGTGGCTAGCTCCAGACGCCACCGGCTCGAGGTCATAAGTCAAGCCCTGCCATGAGGCAAAGTGCGCCACAGGTCAGCCCTTGTCATATGCCAGTCGCCGATTAACGGGCGTCTTCCACATTTCAAAGTGGCTAGCTCCAGACGCCACCGGCTCGAGGTCATAAGTCAAGCCCTGCCATGAGGCAAAGTGCGCCACAGGTCAGCCCTTGTCATATGTCAGTCGCCGATTAACGGGCGTCTTCCGCATTTCTTATTAAATTATAGAAAGGAAGAGAGCTTCCTTAAGATTTCTTTTATGTCAGTTAACTATTTATCATACTCTGCATAAGATAAATCATGTCGTGGAAGAAGCCCACTTTCTTAAACGAGAAGCTCTTTTGCTCAGCATATTTTATTTCTACTAAGGAAAACATCTATGAAATGTAAGTCTTAGCTCTCTTTTCTATGCGAATAGAATCATTAAATCTTAATGAAATTCGGCATGTAAAAGAAAAAGAGTGCCTGCCGGATTTTTTTGTATCAGAAGCAATAATGAAAACGAGTAGGGACTAAAAGAAAGGATGATGTATAGTGTGTGGCATAACTGGCTGGGTAAATTTTAAACGAAATTTATCAATTGAAAGTAAGTTGCTAACGAAAATGACGAACACGTTAAACAAGCGTGGTCCGGATGATACAAATATTTGGTTGGATCGTCATGCGGCTTTTGGTCACAAGCGTCTAATTGTAGTAGACCCTAATGGTGGAGTACAGCCGATGACAAAAAAGGAAGGAGAGCATTCTTTTACCCTTTGTTATAATGGGGAGCTTTATAACACGGAGGATTTACGCAAAGTTCTCCATAGTAAAGGATATTCCTTTAAGGGTCATTCTGATACAGAAGTTCTTTTAACGGCTTATATGGAGTGGAGAGAGCAGTGTGTGGAGCATCTAAACGGTATTTTTGCATTTGCGGTTTGGGATAGCGAAAAAGAGCAAATATTTATAGGGAGAGACCGAATGGGAGTAAAGCCATTATTTTATACTGAAAAAAATGATGGACTTCTATTTGCATCCGAGCTTAAGGCGCTTTTGGCTCATTCTGATGTGAAAGCGGAAATTGACCGAGAAGGACTTGGAGAAATATTAGGGTTAGGACCGTCAAGATCACCAGGTAGTGGCGTTTTTAAAGGTATCGTAGAACTTAGACCAGCTCATGCACTTACATTTTCGAAGAAGGGAAAAAAAGTTTGGCGTTACTGGAATGTGAAAAGTGAAGAGCACCGAGATACTTTTGATGAAACGGTTGAAAAAGTGCGCTTTTTAGTAAGTGATAGCATAAAAAGACAACTTGTATCAGATGTTCCTCTTTGTACATTTTTATCGGGTGGTGTTGATTCTAGCGCTATCACTGCTATTGCAGCTAATGCGTATAAAGAGAGTGGCAAAGGGAGATTAAGTACTTATTCAATTGATTACGAAGAAAATGATCAATACTTTAAAGCAAATAGTTTTCAACCCAATGCCGACGGACCTTGGATAAAGATGATGAGGGATACCTTTAACACGGATCATCATAGCTGTGTCATTACTCAGCAAGTGTTAAAGGATCATTTAATCGAAGCAGTACATGTACGTGATTTGCCTGGAATGGCAGATGTTGACTCTTCCCTCCTTTGGTTTTGTCGAGAAATCAAAAAAGATGTTGTTGTTGGTTTATCTGGAGAATGTGCGGATGAGATTTTTGGGGGATATCCGTGGTTTCACCGAGAAGATGACTTTAATCGATCTGGCTTTCCTTGGATGAGGTCGACTGAAGAACGGCAAAAACTTTTAAAAGATAGCTGGAGCAAAAAATTAAACCTAGAAGAATATGTTCAAACGAAATATAGAGAGACGATTGCTGAAACCCCTGTATTAGTGGGAGAAGCGCCCTTAGAAGCTAGAAGAAGAGAAATGTTTTATTTGAACCTGTTATGGTTTATGACTACATTATTAGATCGAAAAGACAGAATGAGCATGGGGGCGAGCTTGGAAGTACGAGTACCTTTTGCAGATCATCGCCTCGTTGAATACGTATGGAATATTCCATGGGAGATGAAAATGCATGAAAATCGAGAAAAAGGAATTTTACGTAAAGCATTAGAGGGGATTTTACCAAATGACGTATTATATCGCAAAAAAAGCCCTTATCCGAAAACGCATCACCCAGAATATACAAGGCTTGTGACGACATGGTTGAAAGAAATATTAAAAGATAGGAATAGTGTATTATATGAACTATTCGATGAAAGAAGGTTACGGCATATTGTTGAAACAGAAGGAGAATCGTTTCAAGTTCCCTGGTTTGGTCAACTAATGACAGGACCACAATTGCTAGCTCATTTAGCTCAAATTCATGTATGGTTTCATGACTATAATATTCAAATTGTGGAAAACTAAGGAAATGAAAAATCAATACTTCTTAAAGGTATTGATTTTTTTACTGAAAAAGAGAGGACAAACATTTTAATGGTTTGGTGTCTAGCTTTAGGACCATTGTGATTTTCTGATAGGGTGAGAAAAAAACTTCTTAAAAAGGATTACAGAGAAATTTATTTAAAGCTTTGATTATTGATTGTATTCAAAATCGTGCATGTATATTATAAATGATGTACATACCGTATAAGTATTGTATAATATATGTATAGTTAAAATAAGGAGGGTGGACGGATGGCAAAGAAAGTCGCGATTATAGGCGCTGGTCCTGGTGGATTGGCTGCAGCAATGCTTTTAGCTTATAAAGGCTATAACGTACAAATTTATGAAAAACAATCGTTTGTTGGAGGCAGAAATGGGTCCTTTACGCTAGGGGACTTTGTCTTTGATATTGGTCCAACTTTTCTCAGTATGCCTGAAATCGCAGAAGAATTGTTTGAAGCAAGTGGAAGGAATCTTCATGATTATGTCGACCTGATTGAACTAAACGAGATGTATGAACTGGTTTTTCCTGATAAAAAGGTGTCGATGTGGAAAGATCCTAAAAAGATGAGAACGGAAATTGAACGGCATTATCCAGGGAACTCAGAGGGATATGAGCGATTTATGAATGATACCAGAAAGAAAATGGAAAAATTAAAACCCATTTTACAAAGTCCGATGGATGGATACTATCAATATATTAGCTGGAAAGTGCTACGAGCTCTTCCTCAATTATCACTTGGAAAAAGTCTTCATGAAGTGCTTTCTTCTTATTTCAGTGCGGAACAACTTCGATTAGCCTTTACCTTTCAATCCAAATATTTAGGAATGAGCCCATGGGAGTGTCCAGGAGCATTTTCTATTCTTTCTTTTATGGAACATGAGTATGGAATATTTCATCCAATTGGTGGGGTCAACCAATTGTCAAAAGCAATGGCAAAAGTTGTGGAAGAGCTCGGTGGAACCATTCACTTGAACTCATCTGTATCCAAGTTGTGGGTGAAAAAAAATAAGCAAGTAAAGGGACTAAGATTAGAGTCTGGAGTAAAAGTAATAGCGGATGAAGTCATAGTTAATGGAGATTTTGCTTATGTAATGAGTAATTTAGTAGAAGATGGTGTGTTAAAAAAATATAGTAAAAAGAATTTAGCAAAAAAGAAGTATTCTTGTTCTACCTTTATGATCTATCTGGGGGTAAATAAAACATACAATCTCCCTCATCATACGATTTGCTTTGCGGAAGAGTACAAAAAAAATGTAGAAGAAATCACAAAAATGATGGTGCTACCAGAAGATCCCTCGATTTATATCCAAAACGCTTCAGTCACCGATTCAACTTTAGCGCCTGAAGGGAAATCAGCTTTATATATTTTAGCACCTGTCCCTAATAACCTTAGTCAATTAGATTGGGAGAAACAAGAGCCGTTGTTTAGAGATCTTATATTAGACAGCGTTGAAAATAAAACTGGCTTTCATGATATTCGTGAACACATTGAAGTGGAACAAATACTGTCACCAAGAGTATGGGAACAAGAATTTTTAGTGTATGAAGGTGCGACATTTAATCTAGGTCACCAACTTACACAGATGATGGCGTTACGTCCACATAATAAATTTGAAGAATTAGAGAATTGTTGGCTAGTCGGTGGAGGTACGCACCCTGGTAGTGGTCTTCCTACCATACTAGAGTCAGCAAGAATCACGACAAATTTAATTCTAAAACAAGATTTATCTTTTACTAAAAAAGTGTCGAAAGAAGTGGAGAGAGCCTTATGAAAACAGCTATTGTAGGAGGGGGAGTGGGAGGAATCATGGCGGCCCTTTTTCTTGTTAAGGAAGGGTTTGATGTGACCATTTATGAGAAAGAAGAAAGACTAGGCGGGCGCCTTACTTTTGTAGAAAAAGATGGATACAAAATAGATAAAGGTCCCACCATCGTTCTTCTCCCAGAAATGCTGAGCGAATTGCTTTTTCAAGCCGGGATTCAAGAAGACGAATATTCATTACAAAGGTGTGACCCATTGTATGATATTCACTTTGCGAATGGAGAGACCTATACAAAACACGCTTCAGTTGATCAACAAGTAAAAGAAATTCAGAAGAAATATCCAGGTAATGAAGAGGGTTTCAAGCGTTTTATGGAAGATATGAAAGAGCGATTTGAATTAGGCAAGCCTCAGTTTTTGCAGGAGTCGTTTGTTAAAAAGATAAATTTGATTAAACCGAAAACAATCTCGGCTCTGTATAAACTAAAAGCGTTTCAATCTGTATCGAAGCAACTAGAGAATTATTTCACTGCGGAAGAATTAAGAATTGCTTATGCTCTGCAAACACTGTATATCGGAGGTAATCCATATGAAACTCCGGCAATATACAGTTTAGTTTCATATAGTGAGCATGAGCACGGAATTTACTACTTAGAAGGTGGTTATGCTAGTTTAATTGAGGTGCTTGAAAAAGCATGCGAAAGAAAAGGGATTAACATTGTTAAAAATGCGTATGTATCAAACATCATTAAAAATCAAGATGTTGCAACGGGTCTAGTTGTGAATGATGAAATAATCGCTGCTAATAGTATTATTCTTAATGGTGACTTGCCTGTTGTGCAAAGATTGGTCTCGATAAACAAACCGTACGTTCCCTCTTCGTCATGTTTGCTGTTGTATATGGGAATTGACGGTATTTACGAAAATGCATCCCTTCACCAATTTTATATGAGTACTTCCTTTAAAGAGACAATGATCGATGTTTTCAAAAATAAGCAAATTCCAATAAATCCTTGTTATTATGTTTTTCATCCTTCTCTCGTAGATTCTACACTAGCACCCGACGGAAAGGGAGTTCTCTATACTCTTGTTCCAGTGCCTAGTGCAGGAGTAGTGGATTGGGATATAGAAAAAGATTTATTAGCAGAACGGATCATCACCTCAATGGAGAAAAATGGTTTTCCAGAACTCAAAAAAAGAATTGATTGGATAGAAATAAGGAGTCCTAAGGAAGCTATGGCTGAGGGGTTGTTTCAAGGAGGAAGCTTTGGAATCGCACCTGTCTTAGGACAATCAGGACCGTTTCGACCACAATTACAGCCGTTTAAAGAGAAGAATATTTTTGCTGTTGGTGCCTCCATTCATCCCGGTGGTGGAATCCCAATTGTAATGCAGGGGGCAAAATTATTATCTGAGTATATGATCAATGAATATGCAACTCATTCTTCAGGGAAGGAAGTGACTATTCATGAAAATATCAGCGGCCTACGCACAATGTGAAGTAATTATTAAGGAAAACAGTAAAACATTTTATCGTGCGTTTTCATTATTACCAAAACGGCAGAAGAAAGCGGTTTGGGCCATTTATGCGTTTTGTCGAATGGTAGATGACATTGTAGATGAACATGAACATCCTCAAGAAGAATTAGCTCGTTTTGAGAAACAATTTTCTGATTTTTTAAAGGGTTTATTTGAGAAAGAGAACCCGATGTGGGTAGCACTCAATGATGTTTTTGAACGATTTCCCTTAAATATTGAAGTTTTTTGGGACATGATTAAAGGACAAAGGATGGACATTCAAGAACGAAATTATGAAACGGTAGATGATGTATTGGATTATTCATACCACGTGGCTGGGACTGTCGGTTTGATGTTACTTCCCGTTCTTGCCCCGAATAATGAACATCGATTACGACAAGGAGCCATCCATCTTGGGTATGCTATGCAACTGACAAATATTCTTCGTGATATCGGTGAAGATTTGGATCGTAATCGAGTTTATCTACCTGTTGAAGTGCTGGAAAGGCATCAATATAGCTTGAAAGATTTGAGACAAAGAAAGAAAAGTGAGGCCTTTGTTTCAATTTGGGAGGAATTGGCTCAATTAGCTGAATATCACTACGAATTAGCGCTAGAATCAATACACTTATATCCTCTGTATTCGCGGACGCCTGTCCATGGAGCGGCCCTAATATATCGAGCAATTTTAAATGAGGTTCGTCAAAATCATTATGATGTTTTCCAAATGAGAAGCTTTGTAACGAGTGAAAAAAAGAAAGAAATTTTGGCCATGATGATGAGTTCATAAGTAGCAGAAATTTTCTTATTTGTAGAAAAAGGAGCCCTTAGAAGGCCCTTTTTCATGATGAAATAGTTTGAGTAATCTTATCAAGTAATTCGGAAAGGGAATAGCTTAATCTCGTAAACAAACTGTTGGTTCTTCAAACAAATCAGGACGGTCGTAAATAGGTTTCTAGTTGAATGATATCATTCATTCTTATTGATTCTTCCTAGTTCCTTACACATTTCACGAGAGAGTTTGAAGCAAAAAACAATTCATTCACAAGAGGAGTAGAATCGGTTTTTAGCGGTGCAGTTGAAACCTCTTTACTTGTGGTTCTTCCTGTGAAATACTTGGAACCTCAGCAAATAGCGGGTTAATAGTGGCTAAGAACAATACAAATCTATGCAAAAAATTTTTTCGTGCAGATTAATGTTATTTCATCTAATTATTGATTCAATCCTTCATTTTGATGTTTACCTATCAAGAATAGACGAGAAGATACCTGAAGCAAAGCTATCTAACAGTTTATGGACTGGTTCCGAAAAACAACAATCTTTGCAAAACAAATATACACGAAAATCAGTTTTAGTATGATAGAGAGTGCTATCTTTAACTTATTTTATGTGATTGAGCGATCGATGAAAATGAAAAGAATCTAATAAATAATGAGTAGTCACACTAAAATGTGACTACTCACAGAAGGCTAATTTAATGTTTTCTTGATTGACGAAGAATTACTAATACCGTTTAATCGTTCCACTAAATCTGATCCAAACGGGGTTATTGAGGTAGATTTAGAGTCAAAGATTGTTTCTCGTAATTCATACGCACTAGATCCATGCTCAGTGAAATCAAGGCCAGCAATCTCTTCTTCTTTCGAAACTCTAATTCCACGAAATTTCCAGATGATAAATACTAAGCCTCCAGAGATGAGAGCAGTCAAAACTATGACGGAAAGAACGCCAACCATTTGTATGAAAAGTAAACTCAATCCACCTCCAAAAAATAATCCATTTGAAACATCAAACAATCCGACTGCTAGAGTTCCCCAAATTCCACAAATACCATGAACGGCAATCGCTCCAACAGGATCATCTATCTTAAACTTTACATCAATAACACGTACGGCTTCAACGAGTAGGATTCCTGCAACCAACCCAATGAGGATTGATCCAAAAAAAGACACATTGGCACACCCAGCAGTGATTCCTACTAAACCACCTAATGCACCATTTAAAGTTAGAGATGCATCGATTCGATTAAATCGCAACTGTGTGTAGAAAGCAGCGGAGATAATCGCGCCAGATGCTGCGAGTAAAGTTGTAGTAATCACATGGGGGACAAGGGAGGGGTCAGCTGCTAATGAGCTACCACCATTAAAACCAAACCAACCGAACCATAATATAAATACACCTAATGCTCCAATTGGAATATTATGTCCAGGAATGGCGTTAACTTTGTTGTTTGTGTATTTTCCAATTCGAGGCCCCAGGAAGAAAACGGTGGTCAGTGCTGCAACAGCTCCAGTTAAATGAACGACAGAAGAACCAGCAAAATCAACAAAACCGAGTGTTGATAACCAGCCACCCCCCCATATCCAGTGACCTATGATTGGATAGATAAGGCCTGTCATCACGATCGTTAATAGCAAATAACTTTGAAGTCTCATACGCTCTGCGACGACTCCCGAGATAATAGTGGCACATGTAGCAGCAAAAACAGCTTGAAATAAGAAAAATCCAACATCATCGACATTCGCTAATAGAAATCCATCAGTTCCAATAAATCCGTTGAACGAATTTCCAAACATTACTCCGTAGCCAATAATAAAATAAAGTGTAGATGCAATAGCTACGGTAAGGAAATTCTTCATTAATATATTTAAAGTGTTCTTACTTCGTGTAAAACCAGCCTCAACCATTGCGAAGCCAGCGTGCATAAAAAAAACCAAAATTGCAGCGATCATCATCCAGGTTGAATCGACTGCTGCTTGGACAGATTGTACAGTTGGTGTAGCCGCAGAAACCGGTGTGGAAACCAGAAATAGAAGTGATAATAACCCCAAAACTATTTTTATCATCATCATTTCCTCCTTTAGTTTTTTCGGTCAACATAGATCTCTTTAGATTATGAGACTTGAGTTGACGGATGATCAGCAGTAAATCGTCGTCTAAAAAAATCAATTTTTTACTCAAGGGAGAATATTTATCTATAAAACAGCATCTCTACCTCGTTCACCTGAACGAATACGAATAACGTCTTCTACTGGATAAATGAATATTTTTCCATCTCCTATCGTTTCTGTTGAACAGGTGAAAATAATAACATTGATAATTTCTTCTAGTTTTTCTTCATCAATGAACATTTCTACTTTCACTCGTGGAACGAGTTGGATTTCAAACGCAGTACCACGAAAGATACCTTGTTTTCCTTTTTGTTTTCCACAGCCGGCTGCTTCTGATACGGTTAATCCGCTAATACCGACACCTGAAAGTCCATCTTTTAATTGTTGAAAGGCTTCTGGTCGTATGATTGCTTCGATCTTTTTCATAACAGTCCTCCTTATGTTAGTTTTTCTTACATTTAATTGTTATTACCCCTATCATATTCAGAAAAATAAAAAAATTCAAGTGTTTTTTATTTAGGAACCGCTTAAATGTTAGTAAAGTTAACATATATATACTACCAAGAGGGAAAACATAGAAAATACAAGATCATAAGCGAGCTTGCTTCGATCAACTGAATCATTTTTTTTGAAGGCTGTTTTCGCAAAAAGCGGAAGTGGCTGCCCTGCGGCGTCAGGCAAATGAAGAACTCGGAGGTGATGCCTGCATCGCTGGAGGGTTATACATTTGACCCCGAGCCGCAAGCCACTGCAGCTGGATCGCAAAAAGCGGAAGTGGCTGCCCTGCGGCGTCAGGCAAATGAAGAACTCGGAGGTGATGCCTGCATCGCTGGAGGGTTATACATTTGACCCCGAGCCTCAAAGCCATGGCAGCTGGAACCGTCTATTTTTGATGGAAATCTACAGTGAAGGCGAAGTGGAGGATTAGGTCAAAAATCCGATGGAATAACCAAATTGTTATACGAAAAGAGCCATTTAATAATAGGGCTTGGCTTTAATAGAACAAACTTCACACAAAAAGCTCAGAGTTCTTATATGAATCTGAGCTTTCTGTGTGAGATATAGCTGGTAATTTTAAGTTTTCTCCACAAAACTGAACACCTTTTTATGAAACCTCTTTTCGCATACTTAGTTGCTGTAGCATACAAAAAAATGTAGGAAACACTCTTTTCTTCCCACATTTCGGGTTAAAAATGATGCGGAAAGGTGCCTGAAGACATTCTTCCTCACGATAGGAGGGCTAATTCGAAAAGCCACAATTTATCGAAAACAGCCTTTATGAAAGAGGTTCTTCTTTTACAAAGTTTTTTCGAATCCAAACCTTAGACTTCCACCTTCGTAGCATAATCAATCCTCTGAGCCACTCATCGACAATGAAGGACATCCAGACACCTACGAGACCTAAACCAAAGTAAATGCCTAGTATATATGAAAGTGTCACACTCACTCCCCACATAGATAATATACCGATGAAAACAGGGTATTTGACATCACCGGCTGCTCTAAGAGCGTTGATGATGACTAAGTTAAAGCTTCTTCCCGGTTCTAAAATAATAGTTAAGAAAATTAGAACACTTCCTGAAGCAATGATTTCAGGATTATCCGTGAAGATGGCCAGAAGATTTTTTGAAAATATGGAAAAGATAACTGACATAAAAAAAGAAATTGTAATTCCAATCCGCAAACTCTTTATGCACCTCTGATACGCTTGCTCAAATTTTTGAGCTCCTACTTGATGTCCAATCAAGATTTGTGTTCCTTGACTAATAGCGAAACTAAATAAAAATATGAACATCATAATATTCTGGGTGTATACTTTTGTCGTTAACGCTTGTGTACCTAGCATCGTAATAAAGTAGGTAATCACTATTTGAGAACCATTATAGGAAAGATGTTCCCCTGCAGACGGAACTCCAATCCGGAGTAAATTCGACAAATGGCTTTTTGGAAGCTTGAAGAGTGAGAGAATGGTAAAAGTAGAGTTCGTTCGTTTGTACATGAGAAAAAGAGCAACTATTAATCCGATTAATCGACTAGTTATCGTAGAGATGGCAACTCCTTTCACACCTAAAATTGGTGCTCCGAATGCTCCGAAGATGAATACATAATTTCCGAATGCATTTAATGCGTTCATACCTAGGGTGATATACATTGCATCCCGAGTGAACCCGTAGCTTCTGATGATGGCTCCAACAGTCATTATAAGGGCTTGTATGAAGGCGAATCCACCAACGATTTTTAAATATATAGCTGCTTCAGGTAGTAATTCTCCAGGTAAATCCATTAACATTAAAAGAGGTTGACTAAATAAAAGCAACACTCCACTTAATGCTAGTCCAAATACTAAATTAGCACCAAGAGCAACGACTGAAATCTCCCCCGCGGTCCCATCATTTTTGGCGCCGAGATTTTGGGCGATGAGGATGGACGTTCCTGTTGCCACAAATCCAAACATAACGATGATGATTGAGAGGATTTGATTGGCAACACCAACAGCGGCAACAGACTCATCAGAGAATTGACTAAGCATAAGGGTGTCGGCGTTCCCCATCAGCATATGTAGAAAAATCTCAATGAATATAGGCCAGGTTAAGGAAAAGAGTGTCAATTTTTTCTGGTTTTTAGACATGTGAATACTCCTTATTCACAAAAAGAGAAGGATGACCGCTTACCGGCCATCCTTTCCAATCTGTGTTACTAAATGTATAAAATGCTAAACTCATAGGCACCCAATTCTGCGACAAGGGTAGGAGAATCAGCTGCGAATTCTTTGTTATTCCAAACATCGCGAATAACTTTTCCTTGTAAATTGAATGGAATGGTATACTTCACGTTCTCTTCCCCTGTGTTTAGAAGGATTAACATTGTATGATGACCATCCGATTTAGTAAAAGCTACGACATTTTCGTGTAATTCTGGTGGAAGGAAGGTGAACGTTCCTTCGTTTGCAAGTAATGTGTGTTCTTTTCTCAAGGATAATAACTTTTGAATATGTTGGAATAAATCTAAGTCTTGCTTATTTTTATCCCATTCCATACACTTGCGGCATCCAGGATCTTGTTCACCAGTCATGCCGATTTCATCTCCGTAGTAAATACAAGGAGTTCCAGTAAACGTAAGCATAAAGTTGTATATCTGTTTCATTCTCGCTTTGTTTTCACCGCAAACAGTTAGCACGCGAGGGGTGTCGTGACTATCTACAAGATTGAAGGCAACAGAATTGACCGTTGTTGGGTACATATGATTTACGTTGGTCATGTTTTCGACAAATTGCTTAGCGTTAATGGTTTGTTTCGCAAATAAATTCAGGATATTATTAGTAAATGGATAGTTCATCACAGCGTCAAATTGATCCCCGAGTAGCCAAGGCATAGAATCATGCCATATTTCTCCTAAAATATATAAGTCTGGTTTGATTGCTCGTACTTCTTTGCGGAAATCACGCCAAAATTCGTGATCGACCTCATTGGCCACATCCAATCGCCAGCCATCAATATTAAATTCTTCTATCCAATAACGTCCTACCTGAAGTAAAAAGTCCTTTACATCAGGATTGGCGGTATTTAATTTCGGCATTTCAGGAACAAATCCAAATGTATCATAGTTTGGAAGTGGTTCCATTACCAGTGGGAATTCTTTTAAGTGAAACCATTCTTTGTAAAGTGATTTTTCTTGATGTTTTAATACGTCTTGGAATTGTGGGAAGAAAAATCCACTATGATTAAACACAGCATCTAACATTACTTTGATACCATTCGCATGACAAGTTTCAACTAATATCTTCATTTCTTCCTTAGTTCCAAATTGAGGATCAATGTCTAAATAGTCAATCGTATCGTATTTATGGTTAGAATAGGCTTTGAAGATCGGTGTAAAATAGATCCCTGAAATACCTAGCTCTTTCAAGTAAGGGATGTTTTTGGTGACACCTTCCAAATCCCCACCAAAGAAGTTTGTAGTGGTAGGTTCCGCACTACCCCAAGGTAAAGCTCCATCGGGGTCATTGCTTGTATTTCCATTCGCGAATCTTTCTGGGAAAATTTGATACCAAACGGTGTCTTTTACCCAATCAGGTGCATCAAAAACCTCATTGTCATGGAGGAAAGGAATGCAAAAATAATAGGCAACATCTGCTGGTGGAGTCGATTCAAAACCTTTGTCTCCAAGGAATATTGTTTCCTTATCATCTTGAAGTAGAAATCCGTAACGGAGTCTTCTGAATTCAGGTTTAATTGATGCAAACCAATAATCGAATAGGTCGTCAGATCCACTTTTTATCATTGGGATTTGCGAATAACTCCACTTATCTTCATTCCAATCATAAGGATCACCGTAAAGTAGTGTAACGTTTTCAACATCATGTTTTTTTGTGCGTAAACGAATATGTAGAGTGTCATTAGTGCAAGCGTATGCATAATTATCTTGAGGACGATGATAAATTGCTTCTTTAATCATTGAGAAACCTCCTTTTTTAAAATTTCAACTAAAGACTAGTGGAATCGAGTAGGAAAGTCAATGAATATCATGTATTATGACAAAAATGTTAAAATGCTTACATGAAATCTCATAAACTATAATTTTTTTTTGAAAAAACTATTGTCAAACTATAGATTGTAAGTATAATGAAAAGTAGATTGTGCAATCGTTTTCACAGCGAGTTATGAAAGCGTTATAATGGTCTTTGCTTACATAATCTTGCAAACGTTTGTCCAATCTATAAGAAGCACAAAATTATACTCAATATAGGAGGGGTCATAATGAAGAAATCATTAGGACTATTGATGGCATTATTACTTGTAATCGGCGTTTTAGCAGCTTGTGGACCAAAGGACGAGGAAGATACTGGTTCGAAAAACGAAGACAAAACAGATGCGACAGAAAATGATAATAAGCCGGAAAAACTAATTGTTTGGGAAGACCAAAAAAAATCTGGATGGCTTGACAAAGTTGCAGCAGATTTCGAAGAAGAATATGGAATTGAAGTTGAATTTAAAGAAGTTGAAATGGCTTCGAAAATGAGAGAACAAATTCGTCTAGATGGTCCTGCAGGCACTGGCCCAGATGTATTCACTCTACCTCATGATCAAATCGGTGAAATGGCACTTGCAGGTCATGTAGCAGGGCTAGAAGTTGATCAAGAAGTATTAGATCGTTTCACAGAATCCTCAATTGATGCGCAAACATATGATGGTGCTCTTTATGGATTACCAAAATCTTCAGAAACACCTGTTTTAGTTTATAACAAAGCTTTATTACCAGAAGCTCCAGCTACAATGGACGAGCTTTATGACATCTCTAAAAAAGCTGAAGAAGGAAAATTCGGATTCTTAGCTCTTTGGGATAACTACTATTTTGCTCATGGTGTAATTGGCGGATATGGCGGATATGTATTTGAAAACGTTGATGGAGCACTAGATCCTAAGTCTCTAGGTCTTAATAACGATGGTGCAGTAGAAGGTGTTGCTTATATTCAAAAATGGTATGATGAAAACCTATTTCCAAGTGGTATCGTTGGGGAAAACGGCGGAGCAGCAATGGATGCTTTATTCCAAGAAGGACAAGCGGTTGCTGTAATGAATGGACCATGGTCTTTCTCTTCATATAAAGACGCTGGTGTAGATATCGGTATGTCTGCAATGCCAACTCTTCCAAACGGAGAACATATGAAAACATTTATGGGTGTTAAAGGATGGCATGTTTCTGGCTATTCTGAAAATCAAGAGTGGGCACAGAAGTTCGTCGAATTCATCACTTCAGATGACAACTCAAAATATCGTTTTGAACAAACTAACGAAGTTCCAACAAACGTAGCACTTATTGAAGATCCAGCAATTGCTGAAAATGAAGGTGCAAAAGCGGTAGCTGAACAATCTCAATATGCAGTTCCAATGCCAAATATTCCTGAAATGGGAGAAGTTTGGGGAGCAATGGCTGACGCACTACAAACGGTTGTAACAGGTAAACAAGAGGCGAAACCAGCTGCAGATGGTGCAGTAGATCAAATTAAGCAAAATATTGAAGCAAACCACTCTAACTAACTGAAAGTGATAGTGGTACTTTAGATAAGTACTGCTATCACTTTTCCTTAAAATGTATCTTCTTGAAAATCTTTTTGAGATAGAAATGATTTCTGTTTGAAAAAGCTTTTTAAGCTTAAAAAATGATGTAGTAGAAAGGGGAATGTAGGATGGTTCAAGAATCCTATCAAACCAAACATCGAAAAACAGCCTTAGCCCTTTCCGTAATACCTGGGTTAGGTCAGTTGTATAATAAGCAGTCTTTAAAGGGTGGATCATTCTTAATCCTAGCCGCTGCGTTTTTCTATGTGTTTTATGACTTACTGAACATGGGACTATGGGGAATATTTACATTAGGTGAACAAACACCACGTGATCACTCAATCTTTTTAATGGTAAACGGAATATTAGCAATCATCATTCTTATCTTTGGTCTCATATTCTATAGCTTCAATCTATATGATGCTTACAAAAATGGTGAGAAAAGAGATCGTGGTGAGAAATTGAGCACGATTCGTGAACAATATCGAAATTTAGTAGATAGTGGCTTTCCATACTTAATTATCTCGCCAGGATTTCTGTTATTGATTTTTGTTGTTATATTTCCGATTATATTTGTTGTATTATTAGCGTTTACTAACTATGACTTATACCATTCACCACCGGCAAAATTGGTTGATTGGGTTGGTTTCCAAAATTTTGTTCAAATATTCCAAATTCCAATTTGGCGTAAAACATTTTTTGATGTATTAGCATGGACACTTGTTTGGACTTTCGGAGCAACAACTCTGCAAGTATCATTAGGAATCTTTCTAGCTATTGTCATCAATCAAAAGGATTTAAAAGGAAAAGCCATTATACGAACGGTTTTTATCTTACCTTGGGCCATTCCAGCCTTCGTCTCAATCCTTGTATTTGCAGGGATGTTCAATGAATCCTTTGGAACGATCAATCGGGACATACTTGGGTTTCTCGGTATGGGAGAAATTCCTTGGATGACAGAGCCACTCTACACACGCTTAGCTCTAATAGCGATTCAAGCATGGCTAGGGTTCCCGTTCATTTTTGCGATGACAACAGGGGTATTACAATCCATTCCGAATGAATTATACGAAGCTGCAACAGTTGACGGGGCATCAGCCTTTCAGAAGTTTAAGCGAATCACTTTACCACTAGTTCTATTTGCGACAGCACCTATTTTAATCACGCAGTTTACGTTTAACTTTAATAACTTCAACGTAATCTACCTCTTTAATGGAGGCGGACCTGCACTGTCAGGAACGAATGCGGGTGGCACGGACATCTTGATTTCATGGATTTATAGCTTAACAATGTCATCTGCTCAATATTCGAAGGCGGCGGCCATTACATTACTACTATCGATCTTTGTCATCTCGGTCGCATTATGGCAATTTAGAAGAACGAAATCATTCCAAGAAGAGGATATGATGTAATATGAATTTAAAAAGACAGAAATACATCAGACTGACACTTTCATATACGGTTATTGCGATTATGTTTGCCATCATTCTTTACCCAGTTGCCTGGATTATAGGATCTTCTTTTAACCCAGGACAAAGCTTGTCAGGATCAAGCATAATCCCTAAAAATGCAACACTTGCACACTACAAAGAATTATTTGATTTAGATCAATCCAATTACTTGTATTGGTATTGGAACTCGATTAAAGTCAGTGTATTGACTATGTTCTTCACCGTACTAACGGTTAGCTTAACAGCGTACGCATTCTCTCGCTATCGTTTTGTTGGTCGTAAGAATGGGCTGCTTACCTTTTTGGTTTTACAAATGATTCCCAATTTTGCAGCGCTAATTGCCATCTTTGTATTAGCACTCCAAACGGGATTATTAGATTCACATTTAGGATTAATTTTAGTGTACGTTGCCGGTCAAATCCCGATGAATACATGGTTAATGAAAGGCTATTTGGATACTATTCCGAAAGAACTTGATGAGTCTGCAAAAATGGACGGTGCAGGACATATGCGTATTTATTTCCAAATCGTTATGCCATTAGCAAAACCAATTATCGCAGTTGTTGCCTTATTCTCATTTATTTCGCCGTTCGCAGACTTTATCCTAGCCAGTATTTTATTACGAACCGAAGAAAAATTCACACTACCGGTTGGTTTATATGATTTAGTTGCTAAACAATTTGGAGCGGAGTTTACCACATTTGCTGCTGGATCAGTATTAATTGCCGTTCCAATCGCTTTGTTATTCTTAAGTTTCCAAAAGTATTTTGTCTCAGGATTGACGGCAGGTGGTACAAAGGGTTAATCTAAAAATAAAATAGTAAACTGAGGAGGAGCGGCGATGAAAAGAAGATTTAGCTTTCTTTTAATCCCGTTTCTTCTTTTTTATGCTCTACCAACAGGAGCCGCTGAAAAAGAAGAACGACGATGGCAAGATGAAACAATGTATTTTATAATGGTGGATCGCTTTTTAAATGAAGAGAATAATAATGATTTTGACGTTAATTTAGATGATCCTAGAGCCTACCATGGCGGAGACTTCAAAGGGATAATGAGTCAGCTTGATTATATTCAAGAAATGGGCTTTACCTCCATTTGGCTCACTCCTATTTTCAACAATGAAGACAAAGGCTACCATGGGTATTGGATTAGCGATTTTTACAATACAGAAGAGCATTTTGGTACGTTGGAGGAATTTAAACTTTTAGTCGAGGAAGCTCATAAACGGGATTTGAAAGTAGTATTGGATTTTGTTGTCAATCATGTGGGGCCTAATCATGAGTGGGTGTCAGATCCTGAGAAAAGTAATTGGTTACATGATAAAAAATCCATTACGAACTGGAAAGACGATGCAGATGTACAAAATAGCTGGTTATACGACCTCCCAGATTTGAACACTGAAAACCCTGACGTACAGGAGTATTTATTTGAGGCAGCCAAGTGGTGGATAGAAGAAACAAATATTGATGGCTATCGACTGGATACTGTACGTCATGTACCAGCTGCATTTTGGGAAAAATTCGCTCAAGAAGTGAAATCGGTCAATAAAGACTTTTATTTATTAGGTGAAGTGTATGATAAAGATCCCAAGAACATTGCCAAATATGCTGAAACCGGAATTGATGGCTTTGTCGATTTTCCGCAAAATGATGAGTTACGTAATGTATTCAAAACGACAGATATTCCATTAGATCGTTTACCAAATTATTGGAACTATAACGAGACATTCTACAAGGATCCTTATTTAATGGGTACATTTATTGATAATCATGATATGTCGCGATTTACAATGCTTGCAGCTGAAGAAAATCAATTTCCACCAACAAGGTGGAAGCAAGCACTAGCGTATATGTATACAGTACCAGGAATTCCAATCGTTTATTACGGATCTGAAATTGCTCTTAACGGTGGAGAAGACCCAGATAATAGACGACTAATGAATTTTAAAACGGACAAAGATTTAATTGAATATATTACAAAACTAGGTCAACTTCGTCAAGACCTTCCAGCTCTTACAAGGGGAACAATTGAAGAAATCGATCACGATGGGACAATGTTAGTTTATAAAAGAAAATTTGAAGATGAAACAATCATCGTTGCGATAAATGATAGTAGCGAAACACAAACCATCAAAATAAATGCTGCTGAATTTGATCAGGACAAGGAACTCCGGGGATTACTCGCAGGAGATAAGGTTAACGAAGATAACGGTGTATTCTCTATCGTATTGGACCGAGAGACTACGGAAATCTATGCTGTAGCGGATGAGAGTGGATTAAATATCGGGTTTATTTCTGCGCTCACTTTGGTCTATGTATTATTTTTAGGATTTATTTATTTAATTTGGAAGCAAAGCCGAAAAAAACGACTTGAGAAAAAATAGGAGTGCTTGAATGGAGTGGAATTTTTGATTCGAGGGGGAATAGATTTCTTCCAATGTGTCAATGTGAAACCTTTTTTGTCTTTTGTAAAGGCTCTTTTCGTCTACATTGTTGATATTTAGATTAATTTTAGATCGGATATTCCATTTTAGTAGTGATACACATCAAAATTAAACGGATAAACGCCGCGTACTAAAGAGATATCATCGAAAATAGACTGGTTCGAAGAGCAATAAACTTTGCGAAAACAGGAATTCTAAAACAAGTTTGCAAAAGACAAAAAAGTATTTTTCATAAAAATTATTGTAAAATAGTAAAAATACCGGAAAAATGACCGATGAAATCTGGAGGCAGGAGAGCAAGACGTATTATAATCACCTAGTTGAAAATAATAAGGATTACTCTTCTAACAAAATCTACTTTCCACAACCCATTAATGCAGTAGACATTAGCAAACCTAAAGTAAGCGCTTTAAAAAAATAGATTCAAGTGAATCCATTAATATGAAACCATCTATTCGAGCAGTGAAAATAGAAAGTTAATATTGCTTCAACTATAACTAAGTAGTTTTTGAAGGGAGGGAAAATCATGGCGGTAACAATTAAAGATGTAGCAAAAGTAGCAAATGTTGCTCCGTCTACTGTGTCAAGGGTCATAGCTAACAATCCGAGAATCAGTGAAAAAACAAAACAAAAAGTTCGTGAAGCCATGAGCCAATTAGGGTACCACCCTAACTTTATTGCTCGTAGCCTTGCCAACCAATCAACTCAGGTGTTAGGTTTGGTAATGCCAAGTTCTGGGGATATCTTTTTCCAAAACCCATTCTTTTCAACTGTGTTAAGGGGGTTGAGTGAAGGGGCGCATGAAAAGCATTTTGCGCTACAAATGACGACAGGACAAACGAACGATGAAATTTTTGAAGGAGTCGTCCAAATGGTGCAAGGTGGTCGTGTCGACGGTGTGGTAATGCTTTATTCCAAAGTAGAAGATAAAACGATGATGTATTTAAAAGAGCGCAATTTTCCATTTGTCATGATTGGAAAACCATTTAAATACGTAGAGGAAATTACTCATGTGGATAATGATAACTTCAGAGCTGCAAAAGAGGTAACACAATATCTTTTGAGGTTAGGTCATGATCGGATCGCTTTTATTGGTGGAGATATAAATTTAGTTGTGACAATTGAAAGGTTATTAGGGTATGAAAAAGCGCTACGGGAAGCAGGAATTCCTCTGCAGGAAGAGTATATTATTCAGCAGGAATTTTTAAAAGAAGGTGGACAGGAGGCTGTTCGCTATCTAATGAAATTAAACGCGCCCCCTACTGCATTAGTTGTAGCAGATGATCTTATGGCACTAGGTGTTGTCAATACCTTAACAGAACTACAAATAATGGTACCAAAGGATCTATCGATTATCAGCTTTAACAATGATATGCTATCTGAAATGTCACGTCCACCTTTGACTTCGATGGATATCAATATTTTTGATTTAGGCTATCAAGCAGCGAAGACGTTAATTCAGATGGTCGAAAACAAGAATGAACCAGTCAAACGAATTATCGTGCCACATAAGCTTATTGAACGCCAATCATGTGAAGTCTTAACAACATCCAAGATTTAATAGGAAAGCGTAAAATGTCCGCTAGTCGACGACTCGCATATGACAAGGACTAGACAGAGACGTACTTTGCCTCATAAGGGGGCTTGGCTTATGACCTTGAGTCCATGGTACTTGGAGCTAGAAACTGACAACGTTTTAAAAATATATACATTTTACTTTCTAAAAAGGCTATTATCGTAAAGTTTGTTGCTTTTGGTACCAGCTTTTAAACTGTGACCTAGCATGGTTTTGGGTCAACTTTTCGTAAATAATTGAATGTAATATCTGCAAAAGTAGATATTTACCCAAAATGATGGATCAATAACAACAATGTATACGAAAGAGTCTTTAAAAAAGGCTGTTTTCGCAATGATTGTGGCTTTTTGTATCCATTAATATTCTATGATATGGCTTGTCTCGGGCATCTTTTCGTCTGTTTTTGATCGAAATCAACAGGGAAATGGAGGATTTATTCAAAAATCAGATGAAATTGCCACAATGTATACGAAAAGAACCTTAAAAAACACCGAAAATATTCGGTGTTTTTCTTTTGGTTTGATAAATGCATATATTGGAAATGAACTTCATAGAAATTGATTTATGCCTAACCATAGATCAAAATGTTGAAAAATAGAATGATGCCTTCAAATTTAATGAAAAAAAGTTCACCAATCGTTCCGGAGGATTTAAGTTTAAAATATCGCTGATATACAGTCATTTATGGAAATAGCTAGGTTTGATGCTGCAAGAGCTAGAGAGTATTCACGTTACCCATTGACAATAACCCCACCATTCACATGAATCACTTGTCCTGATACATAACTTGAATCTTCACTTGCAAGGTAAACATACGCAGGGGCCAGTTCACAAGGTTGACCGGCGCGACCCATTGGAGTGTTTGAACCAAAGGTTGCGACTTTTTCTGCTGAAAAGGTAGATGGAATTAAGGGAGTCCATATTGGCCCTGGAGCCACTCCGTTTACACGAATACCCTGTTCGGCTAGAGATTCTGCTAACGATCGAGTGAAGGTAACAATAGCACCTTTTGTTGAAGCGTAGTCGATTAATGATTTATGACCTTGATAAGCAGTAATGGATGTTGTATTGATAATAGATGCTCCTTGATTTAAGTGAGGAAGTGCAGCCTTAGTCAAATAGAAAAATGAAAAAATATTGGTTTTGAATGTTCGTTCAAGCTGTTCGGCCGAAATTTGTAATATGCTATTTTGTGGATGTTGTTCTGCAGCGTTATTAACAAGAACGTTTACTTGCCCTAAGTCACGAATGGTGTTTGCTACTACTTCCCCGCAAAAGGATTCACTTCCTAAATCTCCGCTGTATAATACACATTTTCTTCCTTCCTTTTCAATGAGAGCTTTTGTTTTGTTAGCGTCTTGATGTTCTTCCAGATAAACTATAGCAATATCGGCCCCTTCTTTAGCAAAATATAGAGCAACCGATTTTCCGATTCCACTGTCGCCACCTGAAATTAGAGCGACTTTATTTTGTAATTTACCACTCCCTTTATAGTTGTCATTTACATATTTTGATTGAGGTTTCATTTCGTCTTCTGTTCCAGGTTGATGATCTTGATGTTGAGGGGGAAAAGTTGGTTTTTGCTGCTTTGACATCGAATCTCTCCTTTGAAAAAAATTAGAATTTTGATGCTCTCACAATTAGTCTTCATGGTCTTATTAAACAGTTATGAAATAAGGTTTGATACCTAGGCGCGAAAAAGAGATCCCTTTAATTGAAAGGCTGTTTTCGAAAAATTTGTTGCTTTTCGGATCAGTTTATCATCATTGGTATAGAGGGTTTAATCAAAAATTAGATGAAATAGCCCCAAGGTATAGGAATAAAACAATTGGAAAAAGACTAGCCGTAGTGGCTAGTCTTCTAGGTTATAAATGATCGGTTTTTTTAGAGAATTGTTGTTTTCCGGCTTGTCGATTCTTCTCTTTTTCTAAATTCTTTTCGTGTCTGCATGCTTGCTTGTCTTGTGCTTTTTTATCGTTATCTGAAGTATGCGGCATAGTTGTTACTCCTTTCACCATGTTAACCTTAGTTTTCCATAGTGAAAGAAAAGTATGTATTACTGCTTGTTTAAGAAAAATATAGCAAGAGTTCCAGGTCCGGCGTGAGCTCCAACGGCACTGCCAATTGTATGGATGTAAAAGTCAGTGGTCCCAAATTTTTCTTGAATTAATTGCTGCATTTCCTGAGCGAGAGCCAGGTCATCCCCGTGACTAATTCCGATGGTTTGGTCTTCCAACGAGTCACCACGTTCATCCATTAAAAATAAGATTCGCTGAATTAACTTTTTTCGCCCTCTGAGCTTTTCAATGGGTACCAATTTTCCTTCTTCAACATGTAGCAAGGGTTTGATGTTTAGTAAACCACCAATAAAGGCAGATGCTTTGCTCACACGTCCTCCTCTTGCCATATATTCAAGATCTTCTACGGTGAAGAGATGTTCCATATGGTGAATCTGTTGGTGGATTTGTGATAGAACTTCTTCTTTTGTCCCCCCCTTTTCCACTTGCTCAGTTGCATTTTTTACTACAAGCCCGTATCCAAGAGAAGCACACTTCGAATCGATAATAGTTAAATCGAGTTGAGGATACTGCTCTTTTACTTGTTCTTTCACCATTAACGCTGTCCCAAATGTGCCAGAAAGCTCAGAAGAAAAGGCAACATAAATTCCAGTTTCGTTATTCTCTGCAATTGAAATAAAAATCTTTTCTAGTGTAAGGGGGGAAGCTTGGGACGTTTTCGGTAATTTGCCATTCCGAATAGCATCGTATACTTGCTCTGGTTGAATTGAAATCAAGTCTTCATATTCATTCTGATCAATATGCACCCTAAGAGGAATGAGTTCTGTATACTCTTTCTCAAAAAAGGTATAAGGTAAATCGCAGGCACTGTCGGCCAAAATTTTAATCGTCATACTTTCACCTTCTCCATTTATCGTGTTACATTATTACTTGTGTACTTTATTCTAGTGTAGCGATTTAAAAAGGAAATAACAAAGATTTTGTGTTTATTTACCGTTATTAGGATAAGTATACAACAGTAAGAGTAAGGAGGATACAGATGTCAAAAGATATTATATTAGAAATTAAGAAATTTTCAATAGTTCTAATAGGAGCACTTTTGAATGCAATAGCTCTTAATTTGTTTTTAATACCTGCCAATGTGTATGCTGGAGGATTCACTGGGGTTGCCCAACTTCTTTCAAGTATCATTACGGATAACACACCGTTTTCTATTTCGACAGGGATATTATTATTATTACTAAACATTCCCGTCACAATATTAGGGTGGATCAAAGTTGGGAAAAGTTTTACAATATACAGCTTTGTTTCGGTAGTATCAATGTCGTTTTTTTTAGAAATAATCCCAGTAAATGAAATTTCACCTGATATTATCTTAAATGCGATTTTTGGTGGGGTGATTGGTGCTATAGGTGTAGGGCTCACTCTAAAATGGGGAGCTTCAACCGGCGGTATGGATATTATTGCTATGTTATTATCTAAAATGAAGGATAGACCTGTGGGAATCTATTTTTTTATCATGAATGGAGTCATCATCATTAGCGCTGGTGCCCTTTATGGCTGGGAAAATGCGTTGTACACATTAGTTGGGTTATATGCATCTACAAGAGTAATCGATGCGATTCATACCCGTCATGAAAAATTAACAGCGATGATTATTACAAAAAAATCGAAAGAATTAAAACAAGCAATTCATTCTAAAATGGTCCGGGGCATTACCACCGTACCAGCTAAGGGTGCCTTCTCAAATGAGAGCAAAGAAATGATGATTATTGTTATTACTCGATATGAATTATTTGATTTAGAACACATTATAAAAGAAGTTGATCCGACAGCCTTTACAAACATTGTTCAGACGACAGGAATTTTCGGCTTTTTTAGAAAAGACTAAGATAAGAAGAAAAACAGATACTACAAATGATTAACCTGAAAATAGGAGGAATCATTTTGAAGAAATGGGTTTGTTTTATGCTTCTATGTACGTCTCTTTTTTCAACGATGCAAATGACATATGGAATGACAAAAAAAGAATTACAGTGGAGTGTTGAAGGTACAGTTATTGGAGAAGAAATGAAAATCACCCTTTCATTGCAGAATAAAAGCTCGTCTACTTATACGTTTCAGTTTCCAACAAGTCAAATGTTTGATTACTGCATTTATAATGAACAAAATCAAAAGGTTTATCGTCATAGTGATGGAAAGCGATTTCTTCAGTCTCTTCATACTCTTACATTAAAACCTGGGCAATCGAAAGTATGGACAAGTGTTTGGCAAATGAGACCAGATTTACCTGGAGGAGATTATTCCATTATCGCCAGTTTTCTACCCACGAAACCAAAAGCTAAGGATTCTTTACAAACAAACTATTCTTTTAAAGTGGATGATTCGCGAGACACTTTTCGAAATTTAAAGGTTTTAGTTAAGGGAAAGGGTCAGTTTGAAATCTCAGGAGAGGCCAAAACGAGAGAGGGTAGTTTTTATTACACCGTAGAAGATGGTCATGATGTATTAGTTGAAGAGACACTTGTTAAAGTGAATAAAAAGGAACCAAGCTGGACTCAATTTGTGTTTATAGTAACAGAAACGGAGAGCTGGGTTGGAAATGACAATGCTATTCTCATGCTTTACGAAAGAGATCAAGCAAATGGAACACCTTTGAATCAGTTTACAATAAAGCTGCATAACCAAACGACTCAATAACTCAACGACTTCTCAACATCAGAGAAGTCTCTTTATTAGTTTTTTTGTATACATTTTTATTAGTTAATGTCACATGAGATAGAATATCCCATATTAGCTGTGACTTAGTTGAAATATGGGGAAATCTTCATTTTAAAACGTGTTCATATTACTGTGAAAAGCAATGTTCTTCGCCAAAATGATCATTTAGAAAGGGAAGTGAGCATAAATTTTGATCTGGTTTTGTGTTATGTCGAAGCAAGATATTACTTTTTCTAGCGGAATGAACAATATAATTATTGAATGTCCAGAAAAAATGGGTAATATCACCTGTTACAGATTATCTTATTAAAATTCTGTTGGTTCAAGATGTTCATTGCTTGTTAGAAGGAGAGTCAGAATCACTTTTATGATAATAAAGAAATATTTCTGGAAATTGTAATTAGACGCCTCTTTTGAAAGAGGCGTCTAAAATGATTAATGAAGCTGGCTGAGTTCTGTTTGCATTTGTCTTAATTGTGCTTGTTCGTAGACATTACTGTTGGCGTAGGCGCTCGATAAAGCGTTCTTAGCTTTATCGATATAGGCTTGCTTTACCTCGGTATCCCCTGCCTCACAAGCTTGAACAGCCTGTTCTACAAAGTCACGTGCTTGTACATAAAGTGGGTTTGTCATCTTAATTTCCACCTAAAGAGGAATTTTGTACATTTTGAAGTTTCTCTGCTTCAGCCTCAGCTAAAGTTGAATGATAAGGAATTCGATCATCATGTTTAGAAACGGTATTTTTACCTTGTTGTACAAATCGTTTTGACTTATTACTTTTACTCATGCACAAACACCCCTTCTTTGTGTTTAAGACGAATGTATTACTCGCCCATTACTAGTATGAGCTGAGACAGGAGAATTAATTGAGATAATAAATGGTAATTATTAAAGGTTGTTTTCGCAGAGAGTGTAAATTTTAGAACAAGAAAGCATGCCTTGAGGTAAACCTCCTTGCTCTTTATGGCATGTAAAATGAAGTCAAATGTTAAGCAAGTTAGGGCAAGTTCCTAAAAAAATATCTAGAAATTTCTTCGGATGTCAAAAGAACCTGGCTTTCAGAAATAGATTCGTACTTATAATGAAAATCGCTTCTCTAAATAAATACCTATACCATCTTCTTCATTGGATAAAATAACTTCGTTTGCAATGGCCTTTAGGGAAGGGATGGCATTGCCCATTGCGATTCCACTACCAGCATATTCAATCATTTCTAAATCATTATCTTCATCACCAAAGGCAATGATCCGTTCAGGTGGAATTCCGAAGTGTTTAGCAACTATGTCGATACCTTTTGCTTTATTTAGCCCTTTTTTCACAATTTCAATTACGTGCCATGGTGCAGCCCAACGGCGGTGATCAATTACTTCAGCATGAACATCGCTTAAGTGTTGACGGATAGTTGCAACTTCAAATTCTTCTGCATGAATAAGCATGGAGGTTGGGTGATCAGTCAAAATTGTGTGAAGCTCGCCTGTTTCTATGTTTGGATTGCCGAAGCTAAACACATCAATTAAACGTTCATCATGATAATGAAAATAAACATCATCCATTACTTCAGCGATAATGTTGTGAAAGGAAAAATCTTTGCAGGCCTCTACAATGCTTAAGGCAATTTCAACTGACATTGGCTCATGATACATTCCCCACTCATTGTTTAGGGGATGATGTACAAATGCTCCATTAAAATTGACAATCGGTGTCGTTAGACCCAGTTCTTGGTAATACACTTCACTAGCTCGGTAAGGTCTGCCAGTTGCAATCATAACTTCATGACCCTTTTCCATGAGCTTATGTAGAATTGCTTTCGTTTTAGCTGAGATTTTTTTTTCGTCTGTTAGGAGAGTTCCGTCTAAATCTAATGCGATTAAGTGTTTGTCTGTCATGTCATTCGCTCCTCTAGTTTTGGGTGACTAATGTAAAGTGCATCTGTATTTAAAAGGCTGTTTTCGCAAAATTTATTGCTTTTAGTACCAGTCTTTAAACTCTGACTTAGTTTGGTTTCGGGCCATCTTTCGTAATTAATTTCATTTAACATTTGCAATAGTAGATGATTATCCTAAATGATGGATCAATAGAAACAATGTATATGAAAAGAGCCTTTAAAAAAGAATGTCTAATTGTACCACTTAGATATCTAAAAGTGTAATAAAAACAAAGGTGAAATAGAATAATGAAATGGAAAAAAGACTTTCACAAAATAGATGGTTTACTTAACTTTCGTGAAAAAAGGAAAAAATCCTCCTTTTTAAATTGGAATTCACTTGAACGAAGGTATATAAGTGATGGTTTAGCCATCACAAAAAATGAGTAATGCTTGTCATTTGGATGAACCTCAATGATTTGTTATGATAAGATAGAAATATGTGAAAAAGGAGTGTATGGAATGGATCAAGAGATGAAAGACAGTTTGATGGGAGCATTAGAACAAGTAGTGGACCCTGAATTAGGAATAGATATTGTTAACTTAGGCTTAGTGTATGATGTGGATTTAAACAGTGATGGATTAGCAAAAGTTACGATGACGCTTACTTCTATGGGATGTCCTCTCGCAGGAACGATTGTTGATCAAGTGAAAATTGCCCTAGGTGATTTACCTGAAGTAAAAGAAACAGAGGTAGACATCGTTTGGAACCCACCATGGAGCCGTGACATGATGTCTCGATACGCTAAAATAGCATTAGGAATTCGTTAAAAAAACCCGGCATAGCCGGGTTTTTTTTAATAGATAATAAATTATGAAAAATGAGGGAGTTAGATTGATGGCAACCTCGAAATGCCCTGCGATTTTCTTAATCAATACGACAAATCTCTATTGGGCATTCTTCGCAATCAATTTCCTTCTTTAAATAGGAGAGACGATAAATGGTGATGATTCCTTTCGTGAAAGAAAGGACATTTTCTCTTTTAAGGTCGTTTAACAACCGATTGACGACTTCTCGAGAAGTTCCACAAAAATTTGAGATTTCTTGATTCGTTAACGATAGTTCAATGACTAGTCCATCTGAAGTCATTTTTCCGTAGCTATTGGACAAACGAATCAACGTGGAGTATAGTGCTCCCTTTTTACCATGAAGGATTAAATCACGAAATTTTGTTTGGTTTTTCCGGTTTTGTAATTGGACATACTTTAACCACTCCAATGTGAGGTGAGGGTTGCTGGCCAATTTCTCTTCAAAATCGGATTTTTTCATCACTAATAGTTCAGTTGTTTCTAAAGCTTTTGCATTCAGCATATAAGCAGAAGAAGAACAAAATAGGGTTAGCTCACCTAAGACTTCACCTGGTGAAGATATTTTTAATGAAAGTTCCTTCCCATCAGGAATCACTTTACTTACTTGAAATTTCCCTTTAACCACAAAAAATAACTCAGAAGCAACCATTCCTTCTTGAAAAAGAAAACTGCCCTTTTCCAAATTTCTTTTTTGATTAACTTCTAAAAACATATTTTTTATTTCTGAAGGAATTCCTACAGGCGTTTGCATCGTATTCCCCCTTTTGAGTTCAATTGCTCTCGATTATAGCATAAAATGGAATTATAGAAAGAGTAATACTAGTGTACCAACAATGAAACAGTAGACAGCAAAATATTTCAAGTTCCCCTTTGCCATAATATTCATAAACCATTTTAATGAAAAATAAGAAGCCACTAACGATCCGATAAAGGCAAGAGTATAGGGAATCATCAACTCTGCTAAATGCTGATCTTCTAATAAATCACCAATGGATTTCACGGTCACGCCTAGACTAACAGGGATGTACAATAGAAACGAGAAGCGTAAAGCGGTCTCTTGTTTCATCCCAAGGCCCATAGCCGCTACAATCGTTGCTCCTGATCGGCTAATACCAGGAATTAAGGCAATCGCTTGAGCAAATCCAACGATGATTGCATCCTTGACAGTTAGTTCTCCGTCACTTTTTCGACCTTTCAAGTTCCGAATTAACCATAACGCTAACCCTGTTATAAGAAGAGCAATCGCAACTGTTGAAACGTCTTTAAGTTTTGCTTCAATAAAATCTCCGAATAGTAGACCAATTACACCTGCTGGAATCGTTCCAATGATTAAATAAAGGATAAACATAAAATCGGCTTTGCTTTCTTGGTTCTTACTAGAAATAAAAGAAAGGCCGTTTTTAATTAAACGGAGAAGGTCTTTCCGATAAATGAGCAAGACAGCAAAAAGCGATGCCGTATTAACAAGGATATCAAAGGTTAAACCTTTTAATTCTAAATGAAAAAAATGTTTTGCAAGCTGTAAATGTCCACTAGATGATATCGGTATCGGTTCGGTGAAACCTTGAAAAATACCTAGGAATAAATATTTTAATAAAAAATAGAAGTTTTCTGTCATGTTTTTGCCTCCAATAATTTTTTCACATCCTTTAATTTAACATTAAGTGTGATTATTGTGTACTGAATCTTTTTGGGTTCAGGTCAAGATTGGAAATTATCTACCGGTATTAAATCGAGAAGTTCAACGAATAGTAATAGTAGTGAGGAAAATTGATACAAAAGAAGGAGGAATGACGATGGGACAACCTCGACATTTTCGTGGAGGGGAAAAAGCACCAAATAACGGCATCTATATTGAAATTGGTGAAACAGGAAGTAATGTGAAAAACCCACAAAAACTGAAACTAAAAGCAGGAGAACGTTTTCCAGAAAACGCCAATCACAATCGTCATTGGACGTATTTACCGAAACCGTAATATAAATCACGTTCAAGAAACTGTCCTTTCAAGGCAGTTTCTTTACTTTTATCCATATATTTCTAACCTTAGAAGAAGGAACGAAAAGGAGGTAAAAGCATGAAAATAACAGCTTTAATCTTCCAAGTTTAAGGACTGCAAAGTGAGATAGAGGTGACGGAGATACGGGAAAAGGAAAAACAAGAAATCTACTTTTTACAAGAAAAGAAGGAAGAACTCGTTATCCTAAAAAGGAAGTTAAGCGATGCGGAAAATGAATATTATTTAAACCTAGCACTAGAACTCTAACATGGTAAACTCCCTTCATTACAAAATAAATGTCCCTACTTGAAGAGCAAATGAACTTGAGAGAGAATTCGGATGAACGCATGTTAAGGAAAGAAACAACAGATGAAGAAATCTCATCGATTATGTTTCACTGGACAGGAATTCCTCATTCTAAGCTAATGAGAGGCGATAGGGAAAACTTCTAAATCTTCAAGTCTTCTTACATAAACGCGTTTTTTGTTCAAAAGGAAGCTGTAAATGCAGTCAGTGATGCTGTCATCCGAGCGCGTGCCGGTATCAAAGATCCAAATCGTCCGATTGGTGCGTTTATCTTCTTAGGATCAACAGGAGTGGGAAAAACATAATGTGTCTAGGATAACGGGTGCTCCTCCTGGATATGTGGGGTATGAAGAAGGGGGGGCAATTGACTAATGCGGTTCGTAGAAAACCATATTCAGTTCTATTATTAGATGAAATTGAAAAAGCACACAGTGAGGTCCTCATTGTACTTCTACAAATATTAGATGACAGAAGAGTGACTGAATCACGGGGAAGAAACGTCAACTTTAAAAATACGGTAATCATCATGACTAGCAATATTGGCTAGTCACACTTATTAGAGCAACGAGATAGATCTAATGAAATTTCACCCGATATGGAACAAAAAGTAAGGGATTCACTTTCGACATTATTTCGACCTGAGTTTTCAAACAGGGTGGATGATATTGTATTGTTTAAACTACTGGAATTAAAAAAAGTTCAAATGATTATTGAGAAATTAATTCAAACTACACGAGATCGATTAAAAGAACAACAAGTAGACCTATCCATATCAGAAAGAGTGAAGTTATTTGTTGCTGAACAGGCGTTTGATCCTATATTTGGTGCGCGTCCTCTGAAAAGATATTTACAACGGGAATTTGAAACGAATATTGCGCGAGAAATATTTGCAGGTAATATTAGTCCGTATGATTCCATTTTTGTCGATATTGACGGAGAAAAGCTGGTGATTAAGACTCATTTCACTGTTGATTTCCATTAAAAATAGACGAAATGATGCTCGATACAAAGCTATATCACCTTTTATTAACTGGTGCGAAAAGCAACAAACTTTGCGAAAACAGTCTTAATAAAAATGTAACCTCTGCAAAAATAGCTTGATAATAAATAAAAGGTTCAAACCTGGACAGATTTGAACCAAATGCTTCGCTTGTGTTGAAGGGCTTAATGCTTCTCGATAGGGTCATTTGGAATGACAGCGGATACAACAAATATTAACAATGTTGCTATGACAGCAAGAATCGCTCCCGTTTCAAAATCAAACGATGCACCATTCATGGAACTAACAACATAAGAAAGCATTTCAACTAATAAAAAAGTCCAAAAAAACGTCCAAAAATATCTCACTATTCTCACCTCACATTGTATATATACATAGTATACCTCATTTTACATGTTTCATCATACCATAGCTTTTATCAATAGTGAACTCGTTTCACTATTGATAAAATAAGAGTTGAGAAATTACGGAACTCCCATCAAAAAATTCACCAGTATCCTTCACATATTGAAAGGCTCTCTTCGTTTATATTATGGCTATTTCATCTGATGTTTGACTATATCCTCCACTTCCGCTTTTAAAAACTATATTACATTGGTTATAAAAGCAACAAACATTGCTAGAACAACCAAGGAAATAGTCTTCAATAACTCAATGATTCATGACTAATCCCATTTTTCATCACTAATTTCCTGGATATAGCATTAAGTGTTTGGAGGTGAAATTATCTCACTTTTTATCCATGACTCTGTACAGAGTCATGGATAAAAAGTGAAAAAAAGATGATTAGTAGGCGAATCGCCTTTCGCAATTTTTTCTTGCACATACACTAATATGACTTAGTTTGTAGAGGAACTTTCGTATACAATGTTGCAGCTGAATGGAATTATCTATTTTGACAGTCAATTAGTCGAATAAATACGAAAGGTTGACCCGAAACCTATCTTTTAACAGGTATATTTACGGCTGGGAAAAGCAAGATTATTTGCGAATACAGCCTTTGTAAAAGGAGAATTATGATGAGGCAGCGGAAATTTCAATTAGAAAAAGAGTGGTGCATTGTTCATTATCCAGAGAAACCAAACGGATTTGCCGTGATGATCCTAGGTGACTGTCATCATTATGTAGATGAAGAAAGTAGTTTTTGGTCGCAACACGAAACGAGAAAAAACATCATAAAGGAATTAACCGTTAGAGGCTATCTAGTTTGTTACACTAATCTTTATGGATGCCATTGGGGGAATGATAAAGCAGTAAATTTAGCGAAAATGCTCTATCATCATGTGATCAGAACGGAAATCATTAACGAACGTTTTCACATCCTAGCTGATGGGATGGGAGGTTTGGTCGTAGAAAAACTTCTACCCCTACTCCGAGATAGAATTCGGTCTGTTGTGCTGTATTCACCCTGCTTATCAATCCCGGTTCATCTAGATTTTGAAAAAGAACAAAAATTTTTTTACAAGAAGGTGTTAAAGGAACTTGCTCTTGCATATAATCAATCTGTCGTTGATTGTGTGGGATTTTTCAAAAATAAAAATGAGGTCCTATGTTGTGAAACAATTGATGTGCCAATATGTATCATCCAATGGGTTGGGTCAAATCGATATGTATCACAATTTCATCTTATCAAAGATTTGTATTTACAAAGAATGAAACAGCATAAAACGGTTGATTTACACTATTTACTTCCAGAAAAAAGTCAGACAGTCAGTTCTAAAATCATTGCGTTTTACGAGAAACAAGAATCTATTTTATAGTATGTATATTTCGGAGAGGAGGATTCCACCATTGAAGTCAGTTATTGTGTTTGCAGCTCAGAAATTTTTAGGATTTGAGTTGTGCAAATATTTAGTGGAAAAAGGGTATTCTGTTCATGGATTAGATGAGGATATAGAGGAGAATAGGTGGCTTGAAATAGGTCGGAATGCCAATGCGACCTACTCTCCCTATTCAGGTGTTCTAGACAAAAATCAACCAGAGCACATCGTGTTTTCATTTTACGATTGCGATTCCGTACAAATAAAGTTATTATCTCAACAGTTAAAGGATGTTTCGACTATAAGAGGAGTGCATTTTCATTGTCTCTTTCCCACTCATTTGCTCAGTGAACGCTTTGAAGTAGAATGGCTGCAATTAAACAGAACCCTTCAGGATCTTAAGACGGAAAATAAAGTTTCTACTATCTATTTACCTACAATTTTCGGTCCCAAACAACCTGAAAAGTATCTATATGCCTATTTAATGCGAGCCGATAAAGCCGATATAAAGAAAAAGCTGTTTTTTGATGATCCTTCAGATGTTTTATGGATAGAAGATGTTATTAAGGCCATTGAAGCTAATTTTGAAACCGAGTGTAACTGTCTATATGCCTCTTTTGAAGAAGGAAGATGGGAGAAGGGACTGAAAATGCTATCGACTGAAGCAATTGCATCCGACACCCCTCTTTTTATTCGCTCTCATATAGAGGAGAAAGTCCAAATAAAACAATCTATTGCCTTACAAAAAGGATTAGAGTTACAGCGTCAATCTTACAAAAATGACAAAAAATAAGTACAAAGTAACAAAAAAATCTTTTCATTAGAATAGTAGAAATGTAGAATGAAAGAGACAAAGGTACTAAACATCCTAGGGTAGTAAAGGAGTTGCACGTTTTGTGAACAAGGGTTTTCTATTTTTATTCCTCATAATATTTATTGCGATTCTTTCAGCTTGTTCACCAGAACAGGATAGTGAAGAAATAAACAAAGTAGGATTATTAGTGCCGGAAACAATTAGTGATCAAGTATGGGGCACGAAAGGCTATAAAGGCCTATTAAAAATTCAGTCTCAGCATGACATTGAGGTCTACTATGAAGAAGAAATGAACTCAGAGGCTGCAACTTTAAATGCCATAATGAGATTTGATGAACAAGGAGTTAACCTGATCTTTGGCCATGGAAGTGAATATGGTGAATATTTCAATAAAATAGGATTAGAGTATCCCCATATTCATTTTGTAAGTTTTAATAGTCATTCGAAGTTAGAGAACACTACAAGCTTATCTTTCGAATCATATGCTATGGGGTACTTCGGTGGAATGACAGCAGCACATATGTCCAATACCGGTTCGGTGGGTATTATTGCTGCCTTTGATTGGCAGCCTGAAGTCAATGGATTTATTGAAGGAGTGCAATTCCAAAACCCTGAAGCCCAAGTATTTGTTCGGTTTACAGAGGATTGGGACGATAAAGAAAAAGCTCATGATTTCTTAACAGAATTAATGAGTCAAAAGGTAGATGTATTGTATCCAGCTGGAGATGGGTACAATATCTCTGTGATTGAAACATTAAAAGAAAATGGCTTGTTTGCGATTGGGTATGTTTCTGATCAATCAGACTTAGGAGAAAATACGGTATTAACGAGCACTGTTCAGCATGTGGACAGGCTATACGAAGTGGTAGCAGATCAATTCATTCAAGGTAAGCTTGAATCAGGGGATTTATATTTTGATTTTCAAGATGATGTTATTTCACTGGGGCGATTTAGTTCAAATGTCGATGAGGAGTTTCAAGAAAAAATCAGATCATATGTTGAAGAATATAAAAAATCAGGTGTTTTACCTGAATATCAGGAGGTCCAGTCATGAATCAAGATAAAAGCATGCAATTTATGCAAATTGCCATGAAGTACTTTCCACAAGCAAAAGATCAATTAGAAGAAGCGGGTATTGATGTAACCATGGACATGCTTCAACCGTTTATGACGCTCTTTACTCAAGTAATGTCAGAAGCGTACGAACTAGGAATTCAAGATGCAAAAAATGAGCAGAAATAACAACAACGTTTACCAAATGTGACGGTTCTAACATTGTTTTTATAGGAAAAAAAGCCGAAATTCTACTTTAATTGGGAATTTTGGCTTTTTTCTTAATTAGGATATCTTTTTCGGTTTAAATTAATGAGAGCAATTTTTTAGCAGAATCCATGAATAAATGGATTATTAATAAATAGGACAAGGTATGTTCTTTAGAAGAATTGTACTGTTCTATGTTTTTGTTCGGTGTTTTTGGTCATCTTCGTGTAAAAAGGTTATCTTGAATGGTTAGTTAATTTACATCTCTATTCAGACTAAAGAAAACGAAGAGATGCCCTGAAATCTATCTTTTTAACGGAGTATATACTCCTGCTAAAAGCTACTATCTTTGAGAAAACAGCGTTTATAGAAGATGTGAATTCTATTGAAACGGACAGTATTAGTTGCCAAATTAGTTTTTTTTCGTTAAAATTAGCACCAAGTCATAATATTAAATATAATAAACAGATAATATAATATTTCGCTTTTGGAGATGTGAAAGATACCTAAGAGGTGAAAGGAGATTTGAAGATGAATGCTGGAATTATAGGAATTGGAAAATACGTTCCTGAAAACATCGTCACAAATTTCGATTTAGAAAAAAAAATTGATACATCAGACGAGTGGATTCGAACAAGAACAGGAATAGAAGAACGCAGAATAGCTCCAGATTCAATGGAAACATCAGATTTAGCATATGAGGCAGCCTTGAAAGCATTAGAGGATGCTCAACTTCAACCAGAGGATATTGATTTAATTCTTGTTGCAACAGTTACACCAGATCAACCATTCCCTACAGTAGCTTGTATGCTGCAAGATAAGTTAGGAGCAAAAAACGCGGCTGCAATGGATGTGAGTGCAGCGTGCGCTGGTTTTATGTATGCGATGGTAACAGCGAAACAGTATATTGAAAATAACGCTTATAAACATATCTTAATTGTAGGGGTTGAAAAATTATCTAAAATCACGGACTGGTCGGATAGAAATACGGCTGTTTTATTCGGTGATGGTGCTGGTGCAGCAGTTATTGGCCCGGTTTCGAAAAATAGAGGAATATTGGCCTTCGAGCTTGGCTCAGATGGGTCAGGAGGAAAATACTTATATCAAGAAAAAGACTTTATTCATATGAACGGACGTGAGGTATTTAAATTTGCCGTACGCCAAATGGGTGAGTCTAGTGTTTCTGTGCTAAATAAAGCCGGACTAACGAAAGAAGATGTGGACTTTTTAATTCCACACCAAGCGAATATCCGCATCATGGAATCTGCTCGTCAACGTCTGGAACTACCAGAAGAGAAAATGTCTAAGACTGTACACAAATACGGAAATACATCAGCTGCTTCCATTCCGATTTCTATGGTAGATGAATTAGAAGCAGGGAGAATAAAAGAAGATGATATACTAGTCATGGTTGGATTTGGTGGCGGCCTTACTTGGGGAGCCATAGTAATGAGATGGGGTAAATAAGTAAACAAAGCTGGGAATTATAAATAGAATGGATCTCAAAATGATTAAGGGGATGAAGAAGATAATGATGGAAAAAAAGCGAGTAGTAGTAACAGGTGTAGGTGCTGTTACACCTATGGGCAATAATATTGAAACAACTTGGGAAAACATAAAAGACGGAAAATCTGGGATCGACGTGATGACCCGATTAAATCCTGATGAATTTCCGGCAAAAGTAGTTGGAGAAGTAAAAGAATTTAATACTGAAAACTGGTTGGATCGAAAAGATGCTAGGAAAATGGATCGTTTTACACAATACGCTGTAGCAGCATCATTAATGGCCGTGCAAGATGCTAACTTAACAATAAGTGAAGAGAATGCCCATCGAGTGGGGGTGTGGATTGGCTCAGGAATTGGAGGGATGGAAACGTTTGAAAAACAATTTGAAGTTTTTCAAAAACGAGGATATCGTCGAGTTAGTCCTTTTTTCGTTCCGATGATGATACCGGATATGGCAGCTGGTCAAGTATCGATTTCACTTGGAGCAAAAGGAATGAATTCATGCACAGTTACTGCTTGTGCAACAGGTACGAACTCTATTGGAGACGCCTTCAAGGTCATTCAAAGAGGTGATGCAGATGTTATGGTTTCAGGAGGAGCAGAAGCCCCTATAACTATGATGTCAATGGCAGGATTTAGCTCAAATACCGCCTTATCTACGAATCCAGATCCTAAAAAAGCGAGCCGGCCGTTCGATGCTAATCGTGATGGCTTCGTAATGGGCGAAGGAGCTGGAGTTGTTATTCTTGAAGAGTTGGAGCATGCACTTGCTCGAGGAGCGAATATCTTAGCAGAAATCGTTGGATATGGCTCAACTGGAGACGCATATCATATCACTTCTCCTGCTCCAGAAGGGGAAGGTGGTGCACGGGCCATGAAGATTGCAATAGAAGATGGTGGGCTCGTTCCAACAGATATTGATTACATTAATGCACATGGAACCAGTACGGACTATAATGATAAATTTGAAACAATGGCCATTAAATCTGTTTTTGGAGAACATGCCTATAATCTTGCGGTAAGTTCAACAAAGTCTATGACTGGTCATTTGCTCGGTGCAGCAGGTGGTGTTGAGGCCATTTTTACCGTCTTAGCGTTAAAAGAAGGGATTTTACCTCCAACCATGAATTATGAAACTCCAGATCCGGAGTGTGACCTCGATTACGTACCCAATCAAGCGAGGAAACAAGACATTAAAGCAGCTATGAGCAACTCATTAGGCTTTGGTGGTCATAATGCGACAATAGTCTTTAAACGATTTGAAAACTAAATGTAGAAGTGACGGAAGAGTGTAGTCTATGACGCACTCTTTCTTTTTTTGGTCTGTTTTCGTAAATATTGTGGATATCTCCCGGTTCCTTTGTTATAGATATAATGGTTCCCAAATGTGGAAAGAGGTGTATCAAACTTACTTTGATTTACCCGATGACGAAAAGGAAATGTTTTTACAAGCGATAGAACGAGATAAAATTGGCAACAGTTCTGATATGGCTAAACTAATTTCAAACCTTCGAGAAACCTGTTTTGCGAAGGACAGTGGTGCGTTCATTCTGGTTCAACAGCGGTAGTCCGACAAGGGTATTACCGTGGTAGAGAACGTAATAAATGTAAGGAATGCACAAGACATTCAACGATAGGACTATTATTTTATGTAAAGATAAGATACAGCGATTAATAAGAAATTCCCTCACGAGACAATAAACCCAAGTAAGGGTATTTATGTGCATAAAAACACGTATATCATATTCAGCACGTTAACAGTAACCACAAACAGCTTAAACAGTGGTTAGGTTGGTTTGAACGGGTAGAAAACGATGGATCGACAAATATCTATATTGATTTCATTTTCTCCAGCTTAACAAGAACTTGCCGTATGGGGAGCAAATTACTTCGCTTCAATTGGAATGTTGCAGAAAATCAAATTATACAACCATTGGTGAACTTAGAGTTGCCTAAAATAAACTTTTGGTAGCTGAGGTAGAATTACTTTATACATGGCTGTTTTCGCAAATATTGTGGCTTTTCGAATAAAAAGGAATGTCTTGACTTATATGATTTCGTGCTCTTTTCCTAAGGCTCTTTTCGTATACATTGTGGCTATTTCATCTGATTTTTGATTAAATCGCCCATTTCACTGTGGATTTCCATCAAAAATAGACGAAATGATGCCCGAAACAAAGCTATATCACCGTTTACAGACTGGTTCGAAAAGCAACAAACTTTGCGAAAATAGCCTTTCCTAATGAAAAATTCTTCATTTCTAGATAAAAAAGAAGAAATCAATCGAAAAAACCCTACTGCCTGTTTTTTCTTTGTGTCAAGAGCAACAATGTATACGAAAAGAGCCTTGTACATAGATAAACAATTTCGCTATAACAAAATTGTATTTCGGAACAATTTTATAGTTGTATGTCTTTAAAGCCCTTTTACTGGAGGGATAAACCGCTTTAAATGTATTTAAAAAGGTAAGAAGAGGAATTCTACGCTAAAATATAATTGAATATTCAATATATTTAGGGGGATGCAGAGTCATCCTTTTTGAAGATTTTAATGAGATACCTAAATTAGATTATAAGTTAGAGGCCAAAGTTTATATAAAGCGAGTAAACTTAATAATACGGAGTGAAACCACTCTCCCCCCCCTGAAACTGAGTTGGAAGTCTCTATTCGACCATATTCAGAAAATCAGCGCTTAGGCAAAATCCAAGAATATCGGGTTGAGCCTCAAACAGAGAAAGTTACTAATACCACAGTCATAGTGAATGATAAAGGAAAGGTAGAAACCGTTGTTATTGACAGACCAGACACCTCTAAAAGATACAGAATAGAACTATCTGTGAAAAAAGAAAATGCTACTGAAGCTGAAAAAATTTTTTCTCTAAAAAAGTATATTAATTTAGTGAGGATTGAAGACCCTGATGGAATTGGAGCTAATTTGTCCTTTTTATCTATGGCAGAGATAAGGGAGCTTTTTCAGAAACCTATAAAAGCAAATAAAAATAGTTAATTAAACTGTAAATAAGGAACCTTCTGTTTTACGGAAGGTTCCTTTCACACTTCAAGAGAAGGAAGGTATTCTTCTACAACTATCGATTCTGAGTTGACCAACACTTTATCTAAATAAAACATAAAATCCCATAACCCTTTGCTATATTATTTGAAAACCACAATATTTTAGAAAATAGTTCTTTGGATAGGCTTTTTTCGTATACATATTGGCTATTTCATCTGATTATTGACTACATCCTCCCCTTCATTGTTGATTTTCATAAAAAACAGACGTAATGATGCCAGAAACAAAACTAAATCATAGATAATGGCTGTGTTCGCAGAGATTATGGCTTTTCGAATTAGCCCTCAATTCGTGATGAAGAATTGAGGGCATCTTTTCGCATCATTTTTAACCCGAAATAAAGAAAGAAAAGACTGTTTCCATCCTTTTTGTATGCTACAGCAACAAAGTGTGAGAAAAGAGACGTTGATAAAAAAGCAGTTAGAGAGGATAAGATGGGCGGTAATAAAGACACTCATATTCCTTATTTGCTAAGCAGTGTTGAAAAACAACGACCCTTTTATCTTAATTCTACATATGATGTGAAAAAGAAGGATTGGAGGGACTGTTATTGGCGGTAGTAGCAACCCATTCTGCGTTACTCAAGAATGGTGGGAATTTGGTTGATTTATTGAAATCCTTAAAATTCAGTCAGAAAGAGTCTGAGCATTTGTCCAAATACTTGAAACAATTTGGTATTTATAGAAGAAAATTAGATTTTGAAACGATTGTTCAAGAATTTCAGGAAAAGAGATATTGGCAAAAGGTTAGAAGGTTTGAAATTAAATACAGAAAATTGTGGAGCGGTCCGGACGTTCCCATATACATTCTTCCGATGGACCAAGGAAGTGAAGGCGCCATGTCTGGGGTGTCATTTAAAGATAAAATTTTTTTGTTTTTAACCACAGGAGTAACGGACAAAAAATTAGAAGCACTCTTTATTCATGAATATCATCACTGTGTGAGGATGAACGAACTATTGAAAAAAAAGAAAAAATTTAACTTGTTAGACTCAATAGTGTTTGAGGGTTTGGCAGAGCAGGCTGTTAAAGAGTATTGCGGGAAGGAGTATGTGGCAGATTGGTGCAACAGATATGATAGCGACCAATTAAAAAAAATGTGGAAAGCATCTATTTTACCTAATCTTGAAGTAGAAAAGGGAGTAAGACGTCATGAACATATCTTATATGGTAAAGGGTTTTCTCCTTCTATGATGGGGTATGCAGTCGGCTATTTTCTTATACAAGAGTGGCTAAAAAAGCATGAAGATTCAACTAAAAAGATGTTAATGAAATCTTCAGAAACATTTATTTTACAAGAAAATGAATAGTGTGAATATGCAGAAACGATGAGATTAGTTCCAATCAGGAGATGAATATAGGAGTGAGCAAACGTTTATCAATATTCTTACAGTGAAATGGATAAACGTTTGTTCTTTTAAACAGCCTTAGAATACTTAAAAGTATCAATGTTTGAGAGGACATTCATTAAAGAGCATATCTTTACAATTCATCGCATAGACTGGTCAATAAAATGGACGAGTTTCTATTTTGATAATGAAAGGAGACGGCGATGGTTTTAAGGTTATTTTTGCTTCTCCTTGGATTTGGACTAGCCGTATCGGGTGGCGTAAGCGTGATAATCTACTTAAATTTATTAACGACAGGTTTATCCCTTTCACAATTTTTTGTTTTGATGTTTGCAAGAGTAGAATGTTATTTATTCATCATAGGACTTTTACTAATAACCACATCTATTTATTTACCGTCCTATTGGAAAAAAGAAGAGGATTAAAAATATCTTAAAGTAAAGGAATAAATTTTCCGAACTCTGCCTATACTGAGTGACAAATAGGTCTGAAGCGAGGGGTTAAAATGTTATATCTTCACGACGTATGGGTCAATTGGTTTGAAGGAGAAGAAAATGGATACAATGTCTGTCATTTTCATGAATGGAGAAAGGAAGACGTAATCGAGTTATTAGATCAAGTTCCTTTGATCAAAGTAACGGATAATTTATTCCATTATATTGAAAATAACTTATCTGAGATTCCATCAGAATTGTTAAAAAGTATCCATCAAAAAGCCTACTTACGAAAAAATCATGAGAGAGTACAATTGGACTATTGTTTTGTGGTAACAGATGGAATTGGGATTCTGGCAATTGACACAATTGGTTACACGGTTCCAATCAGAAAAAGTCGATTAATTCCGCGTCAAGAACAATTGGTTTATGAAATGGTAGAATGTCATGAAGCGAGGAACTACTCCTATCAACCAGATGAAAAAGACTATCACATTTTATCTCCAGAACCAACAGTGATGAATGGTTTGACGAGAAAAGAAAGACAGCTAAAACAGCTCTTATTTATGGCACTTGATCAATTAAACTCGTCGAGTAATACCGCAGAGGTACGCTATTGGCATACCGAATGGGCTCCTGAGAGTTATGAAAGTATCCAAGGGATGACATTCAATCAAATATGGGAGAACCTTTATGAAGAAACAAAAGGAGGATGGAGTCCAAAACATGAAAACCTTTGTGAACGGCTCGTGAAGGGACAACCTTTCTTTGAAAAGCTATGGGATTTGGAACAAGGATCAAAAGTAAATTAGTAAAAGGAAGCCAATAGGCTTCCTTTTTAACGTTTTCTTTTTCGACCTAGTCCCATTGCATTTTCCATTTTATTGATCATCTTGGAGGCCACAGCATCGGCTTTAACGGCCCCATTGTTTAGTATTTGCTCGAGTTCTTCAGAGTCTATGAGTTCATAATACCGATCTTGAATTGGTTTAATTGTCGCTACCACAACGTCAGCTAAATCAGATTTGAATTGACCATAACCAATTCCCTCATATTTTTCTTCAAGTTCTTGAACCGTTGTCTTACCTAAAATTGAATAGATGGATAATAGATTTGAAACACCAGGTTTTTGTTCTTTATCGTATTTCACAATGCCTTCTGAATCTGTCACGGCAGATTTAATTTTTTTCTCAATTTGTTTTGGGTCATCTAATAAAGTGATGGTTGCTTTTTTATTTGGATCAGATTTACTCATTTTTTTAGTTGGATCCTGTAAGGACATAATTCGTGCACCAACTCCCGAAATGCGGATTTCTGGTACTGTAAAGATGTCATTGTACTTTTTATTGAAACGTTCAGCAATATTTCTAGTAAGCTCAATATGCTGTTTCTGGTCATCGCCTACAGGAACTATGTCGGTCTTATATAAAAGGATGTCGCCTGCCATCAACGGAGGATAAGTGAGTAATCCAGCGGTTACCGCTTCTTTACCATGGGATTTATCCTTGAATTGAGTCATTCGTTCTAATTCCCCGATGTAAGCAACACATTGAAGCATCCATCCGGCCTGGGCGTGAGCAGGAACTTCCGATTGAATGAAGATCGTTGATTTTTCTGGGTCAATACCGACAGCTAAATGTAGAGCGGCTAAAGATTTAATGTTCTTTCGTAGTTCAAGTCGATCTTGAGGCGTCGTAATTGCGTGTTGGTCAACTACACAGAAATAGCAATGATCTTCTTCTTGTAGCTCAATAAACTGCATCATTGCCCCGATATAGTTGCCAAGGGTGATCGTTCCACTCGGTTGAATACCTGAAAAAATTGTTTTCATAAAAAAACCTCCTAAAAGTAAAAATAAAAAAAACCACCCATCCCTATTATAGAAATAGGGACGAATGGTAAATTCCGCGGTGCCACCCTAAGTGCTCAGTTTGAGCCGCTTAGCGTCTATGTTGTTCATAGACTCCTAGTAACGTTAGGTTCCGCCACACACTACTAACAAAAGCTTTTGCATGTGGAGCTCGAAAGTCCATTCCATTCTGGATAGTGTTTGTTTTCACCAGCCACAAACTCTCTTAGAACTATACCTTGAATGTACTACTCTTTTTCTACGCTTTAAAATATGAAGATAAAAAAATTATACCGAACTATTCAACGACAATCAAGTAAGGAATACATATGAAATAATGGTTGTTCCAACAACCATTAGTAGTCCTACATAGAGAAATGGTCGTGTCATCGTGAATTGTTTTTTCACAACATATTCTTCATGAATTTCTTTCGTATCATCCAGATCATCATACTGTGCGAAGAAACTGCCCTCTTTCGTACTTTTGCGAAATCTCTTAAAGCTATAAACAATTCCATTAAAAAAGCCAGCCTCTATTACAAAACTAAAAGATCCAATCATTAGTAATAAAATGCCTAATAAAAAGGAACTATTAATGAATGAAGTAACAAAATTTTCTTCTGAGAAGAAAGAAAAGATAAGGGAAACAGAAAAAATACTAGAGAGGAGAAAAAAAATCAAAAAATATTTATTTTTCATAAATAATCACCAACTTCACTATTTGCTTGATTGTAGTATACAGGATGTGTAATTGAAAAGAAATAATGAAAGTAGGAATGGTAGATTTAGAAAAAAATGGAGTGTGCTGTATAAGTGTACAATTATCTTTTTCAGGAGGACGGGTGAGAGGATGTAAGTGCTATCACAAAGAACAAGGGATTAGAGGAGATTTAAATAACGATGGTACGATTAATTATTATTCGATAAAATGATTGTTTATACAAAAAAACAAATGACAAAGTTCCTTATTTTCCATCGGAAAAAGTAGTATTGATTTTAGAAATTGAGAGAAAATGTAGAGATTGTATCGAATTTTGTTTCCATTCTTGTTCTTGAAAAAACATTGTGATATCAACATTTAAATGTCGTTTATGACAGTTTTGCAAAAAAACTGTTAAATATATATTGCAAAAAATATCAGATGCGATATAATAGGTAACGAATCTTCTGACAAATTAGAAGATAAATATTAATACGGGGGGGCAATTTCAGAATGAAGAAAAAATTAGCATTTTTATTAGTTCTTCTTCTAGCACTATCTACTTTCTTAGCTGCTTGCGGCGGAGATGACAATGGTGATGGAGACAAAGACAAAGACAAAGACAAAGACACTGATGTATCACAAGATGATACGGATGCAGAAGAAAGAGACCAAGTACTTAACTTAAGAAGTACTTCTGAGATTCCATCTATGGATTCCTCTCTAGCAACTGACGCTGTTTCATTTGATGTAATGAACAGTGTATTCGAAGGATTATATCGATTAGGTGAAAACGATGAGCCTGTTGAAGGAATGGCAGAAGGTGAGCCTACTGTCAGTGAAGATGGAATGACTTACACGTTTAAAATTCGTGACGCAAAATGGTCTGACGGTTCTCCAGTAACAGCTCAAGATTTTGAGTATGCTTGGAAAAAAGCTCTAAATCCTGATACTGGAGCTGAATATGCTTACATCATGTATGACATCAAAAATGCAGCTGCTGTAAACTCGGGCGACGTTGCAATTGATGAATTAGGTGTAAAAGCAGTAGATGAAAAAACACTTGAAGTAACTCTTGAAACACAAGTTCCCTACTTCAAAGCATTATTATCTTTCGCAACTTTCTATCCTCAGAAAGAAGCATTTGTAACTGAACAAGGCGATCAATATGGTTTAGAAGCAGCTAACGCTCTATACAATGGACCTTTCGTATTGTCTGATTGGAAACATGAGCAAAGCTACCAGTTATCGAAAAACACGGAATATTGGGATAACGAAACGGTTAAATTGGAAGAAATCAATTATAATATTGTAAAAGATGTTGCAACTAGCGTATCTCTTTATGAAACGGATAAAATGGATGTTACTGGTTTAGACGCTGAATTCGTAGACAAGTGGAAAAGCGACGACAATTTCAAAACTCGTCCAGATACATCTGTATTTTTCCTACGGTTCAACCATGGTCACGAAGTTCTAAAAAATGTGAATGCTCGTAAAGCATTTGATATGGCTTGGGACAAACAAGGTTTAACTGATGTACTTCTTAATAACGGTTCAACACCAGCTTACTATTTAGTACCTCAAGAATTTGTTTTTGGTCCTGATGGAAATGACTTCCGTTCAATCAACGGTAACATGAATGAAACAAACGCTGAAATGGCTAAAGAGCATTGGGCTAAAGCAAAAGAAGAAGAAGGATTCGAAGAAGCTTCAATTGAATTATTGAACTATGATTCTGAAAGCTCTAAAAAAATCGGTGAATTCTTGAAAGAAGAACTAGAGCGTAACCTAGAAGGCTTAACTGTTACTATTAAGCAAATGCCTTTCAAACAAAAACTTGATTTAGAATCTAACTTAGATTATGACTTCTCATTTGCTGGTTGGGGACCGGATTATCCAGATCCGATGACATTTGTTGACATGTTCGTAACAGATGGCGCTCACAACCAAATGGGATATTCTAACCCAGAGTATGACAAACTAATTGAGCAATCTAAAGGTGAACTACTAAGTGATTTAGATGCTCGTTGGCAAGCAATGGCTGACGCTGAAAAAATCTTGTTTGATGATGCTGCAATTTCTCCAATGTACCAACGTGGAACTGCATTCTTAGAGCGTGAATACGTTAATGGTATTCTTCGTCACTCTTTCGGAGCAGACAATAGCTACAAATGGGCATACATTGAGTAGTAGAAAGTACTAGCAGAACATCAAAAGGAGAGTGTATGCATGTGCATATACTCTCCTTTTTCCACGATAAGCGAAAATTATCGAAATATATCAAATAGATTGAAAATAATTAATGTAACTATTATTATGATATAATAAATAAAAAAATCTCTAAAAAGGGGGGCTCAGCATGGTCAAATACACAATTCAGCGTTTAGGTTATATGATCATCACTTTGCTCATCATTGCTACAGCTACTTTCTTTCTAATGAAGCTCCTTCCTGGATCACCACTCACAAACCAAGAGAGATTGAGTCCAGCTCAACAAGAAATTATTCTCGAAAAATACGGTTTAAATGATCCTCTCCCAGTTCAATATGTAAAATATATGGCTAATTTAGCTCAAGGAGATTTGGGTGTGTCTTTTCAGTATGATAACCGTCCAGTCTCAAAAATCATTACTGAGCGAATTGGACCTTCCGCACAGCTCGGATTCCAAGCAATGGTATTAGGAACGTTATTAGGATTAGGTTTAGGTATACTTGCAGCCATAAAGCACAATACATTTTGGGATTACGGCTCGACCATCATAGCGGTTATCGGTATTTCCATCCCATCTTTCGTATTTGCTGCGCTTCTTCAATATTACGTTGGGGTTGAATTACGATGGTTGCCAGTTGCGTTATGGGAAGGTTGGGAATACAGTATTCTTCCAACGCTATCTTTAACCGTATTTGTTATAGCACAGATTGCTCGTTTTATGCGAACCGAAATGCTTGAAGTATTAGGTTCTGACTATATTCTACTAGCTAGAGCAAAAGGGATTAGTCGTACAGCAATAGTGTTTAAGCATGCAATTCGTAATGCACTTATTCCGGTTATTACAATTATTGGTCCTATGACAGTAGCTCTTATGACCGGTACTCTTGTAATCGAGCAAATATTTGCTGTTCCTGGTTTGGGACCGCAGTTCGTATCGTCGATTAATACGAATGACTACACTGTGATTATGGGTACCACATTATTTTATAGTTTCTTATTCATCGCAGTTATTTTCCTAGTGGATATTCTTTATGGCGTTGTTGATCCACGTATACGTTTAGCAGGGGGGAAAAAATAATGGATATTAAAAAACAACAAGATACAGAACAAAACTTATCACCTTCCCTGTTTGAACGAACTGCTGTAAGTGACAGTGATGCAGAGGTGATAGCTCGTCCTAGTTTGAATTTTTGGCAAGATGCGTGGATCCGTCTGCGAAAAAATAAGGGAGCTATTTTTGGCATGATTTTAGTCATTCTCACGCTAATTATGGCCGTAGTTGGACCGTTTATGAATGAGTATGAGTATAGTGATCAAAATATACGTCATGCTAAGCTTCCACCTAAAATTCCTGTACTAGAGAACATTGAGTTTCTTCCATTTGATGGAGTAGACCGAGATGGTTTTGATTGGTACGAAGCAAAGGAAGTTGAAGTTAATTACTGGTTTGGAACTGACGACCTTGGTCGTGACATCTTTACAAGGACGTGGCAAGGGACTCGTATTTCGTTGTATATTGCCATTTTAGCTGCAACTATTGATTTATTTATTGGAATCGCATATGGAGGAGTGTCAGGCTACTATGGTGGTCGTGTTGATAATATCATGCAGCGATTTATCGAAATTCTCGTAGGTATTCCTAACTTAATTGTTGTAATCCTTTTCATTCTCATCTTCGAACCAGGTATTTTCTCAATTACGATGGCGATGGTTATTACTGGTTGGGTTGGTATGGCAAGGATTGTTCGTGGACAAATCCTCCAATTGAAAAATCAAGAATTCGTGCTAGCTTCAAAAACACTAGGAGCTTCTGGAAATCGTTTGATTTGGAAGCATTTACTTCCAAATGTAATGGGACCAATTATTATTACAACAATGTTTACAGTACCTGGTGCAATTTTTACAGAAGCATTTTTAAGTTTTATTGGATTAGGAATTCAAGCACCATTAGCTTCACTGGGATCATTGGTAAATGAAGGGTTCCGTTCTCTTCAAACCTACCCACATATGATGACTTATCCTGCAGTTGTAATTTCGGTAATCATTTTAGGATTTAACTTGATGGCTGATGGACTTCGTGATGCACTCGATCCAAAAATGCGTAAGTAAAAAAGGAAGGGGAAATAAAGATGACAAGATTATTAGATGTTAAAGACCTGCATGTCTCCTTCAAAACGCATGGAGGAGAGGTTCAAGCGGTACGTGGCGTTGATTTTCACCTTGATAAAGGGGAAACACTAGCAATCGTAGGAGAGTCGGGTTCAGGTAAATCGGTAACGACAAAAGCAATTATGCGTTTAATTCCAAACCCTCCTGGCTTTATTAAGCACGGTGAGATGGTGTTTGAAGGAAGGGACTTAGCAAAACAATCTGAAAAAGAAATGCAAAAAGTCCGCGGTAAAGATATATCGATGATTTTCCAAGATCCAATGACTTCGTTAAATCCAACCATGATGATTGGAAAGCAAATTATGGAGCCCTTACTGAAGCATCAAAAATTAAGTAAGGCTGATGCCCGTAAACGTTCTATTGAATTATTGAAATTGGTTGGGCTTCCAAATCCAGAAGCGCGTATTAAGCAATATCCTCATCAATTTTCAGGTGGACAACGGCAACGTGTCGTAATTGCTATCGCACTTGCTTGTAACCCGAAAATTTTAATTGCCGATGAGCCAACGACAGCATTAGATGTTACGATTCAAGCTCAGATCCTGGAGTTAATGAAGGACTTACAAAATAAAATCGATACGTCGATTATTTTTATTACCCATGATCTTGGTGTAGTAGCAAACGTGGCTGATCGTGTGGCGGTTATGTATGGTGGTCAAATCGTGGAATCAGGAACCGTCGACGAGATTTTTTATGATCCGAGACACCCTTATACTTGGGGATTATTAGGTTCAATGCCTACTCTTGAAACAGAGACTAAGGCAAAATTAACAGCGATTCCCGGAACACCTCCAGATTTATTAAACCCTCCTAAGGGTGATGCATTCGCTTTAAGAAGCGAATATGCTTTGAAAGTAGATTTAGAAAAAGAACCACCAATGTACAAGGTGTCTGATACTCACATTGTGAAATCATGGTTAATGCACCCTGATGCACCACAAGTTGAGCCTCCAGAAGCAGTAAAACTTAGACAGCGCACAATGCCAGCTAACTATGAAAAGCCTGTGCTATTCGAGGGGGTTAAAGCATAATGACACAAACAAATGAAAAGTTACTTGAAATAAAAAATTTAAAACAATATTTTAATTCAGGAAAACCTAATATGGTAAAAGCTGTTGATGATATCTCTTTTGATATTTATAAGGGAGAAACCTTAGGGTTAGTTGGTGAGTCAGGTTGTGGTAAGTCAACTACAGGGCGGACGATTATTCGACTTTATGATGCAACGGGCGGAAATGTTGTATTTAAAGGTGAAGATGTTCATGGAAAAAAATCTAGATCGCAATTGAAGAAATTCAATCAAAAGATGCAAATGATCTTCCAAGATCCATATGCGTCGTTAAACCCACGTATGAAGGTAGCAGATATTATCGCTGAAGGTATTGATATTCACGGATTAGCCAAATCGAAAGAAGATCGTATGAACAGAGTATATGATCTTCTTGAAACAGTAGGGTTAAACCGTGAACATGCGAACCGTTATCCACATGAATTCTCTGGTGGTCAGCGTCAACGTATTGGAGTTGCACGTGCCTTAGCGGTGGATCCTGAATTTATTATTGCGGATGAGCCTATTTCTGCTCTTGATGTATCTATCCAAGCACAGGTAGTGAACTTACTGAAAGATCTACAACAAGAAAAAGGTTTAACTTTCTTGTTCATTGCCCATGATCTATCCATGGTCAAATACATTAGTGATCGAATTGGCGTTATGTATTTTGGAAAGCTTGTAGAAATTGCGCCAAGTGACGTATTATATAAGAACCCATTACATCCCTATACGCAGTCACTACTATCTGCCATTCCACTGCCAGATCCTGATTATGAACGCTCACGTACAAGAAAATCATATGATCCAGCGGTTCATAATTACACCCAAGAAGACCAAGTAGAAATGAGAGAAGTTGCACCGGGTCACTATATTTACTGTTCGGAAAAAGAATTTGCCCAATACCAAGCTCAATATAGGCATTAATAAAACGATCTCTTTGAGATCGTTTTTTCTTCATTATTCAATTTTTTTGTATAAAATTGAGTATTTATGAATATATGTATTACTTAGCTAATCTAAAATAAAATACGCCTTCTATCTTTATTGAGATTAATATGGATTTTATCCTGGTAAACAGTTGCGATGGATTCATCGTCAGGGAGTTCTTCGTTTACATTGTTGGTAGTTAAGTTAATTTTTAGATGAAGTCCTCCATTTTGGTGATAATACTCATCAAAAATAGACGAAAGATTCCCTGAGACAAAGCGATATCATCGTTTATAGACTGGTTCGAAAAGCAACAATCTTTGCCAAAACAGCCTATTTAATTTAGAAGCCATGAATACTAAGAAAGAAACAATATTTCCTGGGGAAAATATAAACAATTGCTTGAAGGCTGTTTTACTTTTGTGAAAATCTTGATAGAATAATAGAGATTATGTTTTCCAACAATTTTCCACAAATAGATTGGAAAAATTACATCAGTTCTGTTTATACTAAGGGTGAGGAGAGATTAAATTGAAATTGAAAGAACTTATTAAGGTAATAGGAGTAAGTGTTCTGATCTTAGTGCCTTTCCAACAAGATGCATTTGCTGAAGAAAATGACCCTAAAGCAATGATTCTACACATGAAAAGAGAAAGCATGAAGGAGTCATCCCTAAAAGAGCTTCCTTCGAGAATGTCTCGTTTTGTTTATGATTCTGGTTTGGAGTTTACCTATCCAGACGCTGTTCGGGGAATTTACGTAACTGGCCACTCTGCTGGGGGCGGACGATTTGATGACTTAATTAGTTTATTGAACGAAACAGATCTAAATGCTATGGTCGTTGACATTAAAGATGATTGGGGTAATGTAACGTATAATCCTGAAGAATCATCCCCTTATGCAAAAGTGGGTGAAAATTTTATTAAAGACCCTAGAGCAATGCTAGAGACAATGGAAAAAGAGGAAATTTACCCTATAGCAAGGATTGTTGTGTTTAAAGACACTTTATTGGCTAAAGAGCATCCAGAATGGTCATTTAAAGAAGGAGATTCCGTTTGGAAGAATGGGCGGGGCGAATCGTTTGTAAATCCATTTCTAAAAGAAGTATGGGATTATAATATCGGGATTGCCATTGAAGCAGCTAAGCTCGGTTTTCAAGAGATTCAGTTTGATTATGTTCGTTTCCCAGAAGGTTTTGAAAGAAGGGACGAGGAACTTATTTATAGTAAAGGAGAGTTTGACAACTCTTCATCAGATAATGTACAAAAACGTGTAGATGCTGTAACAAGTTTTGTTGCTTACGCGAAAGAGCAACTTGAACCGTATGATGTTAACGTTTCAGTTGATATTTTTGGCTATACAGCTACCCTCCCAGAGGCACCTGGAATTGGACAAAACTTTTCGAAAATCTCTGAACATGTAGACGTCATTTCCTCCATGATTTATCCAAGTCACTGGACTTCTTATTTTGGCATTAGCAAACCGGATTTAGATCCTTATAACCTTGTCGTTGAGTATGCTAAGGTTGAAAATCAAAAGATAGCTGAACTAGATAATCAACCTATATCAAGACCATGGATTCAAGATTTTACAGCTACATGGTTAGGATCAGGTAATTATAAAGTATATGGTAAGGCTGAAATCGAAGCACAAATTAAGGGACTAAATGATCAAGGAATTAAGGAATATTTAATTTGGAATGCTGGAAATAAATATACAAAAGGAGTAGATTATACTCCTTAAACAAAAAACTCGGCGAGAAAGCCGAGTTTTTTTGTTCGGATTGTTTAATTTATTAAATTTAGGGAATATTACTATTGGTCTATTTGACTAATTAGTGAAAATTGTTATGCTTATAATAGGAATATCATCGGTTGAGTCAATAAGGTTTACTAAATAAGAAATAAAGGGAGCAGATTATGCATTGGTATGAAAAATTAAATCAATATTTTCCAATTGAAGAAATGAAGTCCAAGGAACACATGGAATCTTTATTAAAGGATAAGGGTGATATTTATCATAAGGATGAAGGGAAACACCATGTCCTAATGTATGCTGAACTTGAGGAATTCACTTTTATTGATTATTTATTTGTTTCAAAGGAATCACGAGGTCAGGGACTTGGACATAAGTTAATTGAGAAACTAAAAGCAAAGAACAAACCCATCATTCTAGAAGTCGAACCTGTTGATTACGAAGATACAGATTCAGAAAAACGGCTACATTTCTATAAAAGGGAAGGCTTTGAACATGCAACTAATATAGGATACCGAAGAAGATCTTTAGCAACTAATGAAATTAATCAAATGGAAATCCTTTACTGGGCACCTGCAGGGAACTCGGAAGAGTCTATCTTTGATGCAATGAAAAAAACATATCGTATGATTCATACATATAACGATGAAAAGTTTTATGGAGCTTCTTATCAACCAGTTGAAGAAGTCCTATCTTTAGAAGAAAATTCTGAAAAAGATCTATTAGAAGATATATAAAATGCGAGTGCATGTTTCTTCTTTCCTGAGTAAGGGTAAGGTAAAGTAGATTAACTTTTGTATTCGCAAAATGTATACACAAGTTATACAAAACTTGAAATAATTTTCGGAAAAACTATATTAAATGTTCATTAAATGAAGTATAATACTTAATAGATATTTCTTTTTAAAACTAATTATAATGTGGTTATATAAAAGAAATTTTTTAAAAATATACATTTTAATAAGGGAGTGTGAAGGGTTCATGGTAACTTTGTTCACGTCACCTAGTTGCACATCATGTCGAAAAGCGAAAGCTTGGTTGGAAGAACATGAAATTCCATATTCGGAAAGAAATATTTTTTCCGAACCTTTGAGCATAGAAGAAATAAAGGAAATATTACGTATGACAGAAGATGGAACCGATGAGATTATCTCGACACGTTCTAAAATATTCCAGAAACTTAATGTAGATTTAGAATCTTTGCCCTTACAAGATTTATTCGGATTAATTCAGCAAAACCCAGGTTTGTTACGTCGTCCAATTATTATGGATGAAAAACGTTTACAAGTCGGATACAACGATGATGAAATTAGAAGGTTTTTGCCAAGAAAAGTCCGTACATTCCAGTTATTAGAGGCTCAAAAGATGGTCAACTAATAAAAATACCTTCTTCATTAGAAGAAGGTATTTTTTTTTCTTAATCAGCAAGACTTGCACTTCACTACGCCATCCGGTAAAATGCAAACATTAGCTATGTTCTCAAATATAGGCATATAAGGATTTTTAGGAAATTAGTGATTTTTATTTCCCTTTCTTTTATTTTTATCATAAAATAGAAGTAGGAGAATTTAATCTTGAAATCCAATAACACATAGACTTAGCTATGCTTGAGGGTGTAGTCCCTTCAATAAACTATGAATTGAGAAGGGAGAGGTGAATAATGGAAATCGAACGTATTAACGAAAATACGGTTAAATTTTATATTTCTTATATTGATATAGAAGATCGCGGGTTTGATCGAGAAGAAATTTGGTACAATCGTGAAAGAAGTGAAGAACTCTTTTGGGAAATGATGGATGAGGTTCACCAGGAGGAAGATTTTATGGTGGAAGGACCACTTTGGATTCAAGTCCAAGCATTAGATAAAGGACTGGAAATCCTCGTGACTAAAGCCCAAGTATCACGTGATGGGCAGAAGTTTGAGCTTCCTATTCCAAATGAAAAGCTGAAAGATCTTCCGGTGGATGAGCGAATCGAAGAGTTTTTAGATGATCATTTTCAAATAAAACAAGAAGAAACAGAAGAAGCTGCTTTACACTTTATGTTGAAATTTGATCAATTTGATGATGTAGTTTCACTATCTCATCGAATTCAAGAAGATACGTTTAGTTCTAGTTTGTTCTCATTTGATGGCACCTATTATCTTTATGTAGAGTTTGATGATCAAGAATTTGAAGAGGAAGAAATCGATAATATTTTGAGTATCTTACTTGAATATACGATGGAGTCTCCTTTAACCGTGCACCGACTCAATGAATATGGAAATAGTATAATTAAGCAAGATGTATTTACGACCATACGAACATACTTCTCTTAAAACAACATGGTTTGCCGATTTCTTATTCAAGAAATCGGTATTTTTTTCATAAGGCTGTTTACGAAAAAATTGTTACTTTTTGTATCAGTCATTAAACTGTGACCAAGCTTGGTTTCGGATCATTTTTTTCCTAATTTTTTGAATATAATATTAGCAATAGTAGCTATTTCTCCGGTTTTATGGGTCAACAGCAACAAAATAAACGAAAAGGGCCCTTCATGCAAATGTAATTGTTTATCAAAACTTTTTAGCATACAATGTTGCTTTAAATTTAATAGTTAGTTAGTTGAATCTACCATTTTGACAGAAATTCCGTCCGAAAAGACGAAAAGATGTTAAGACCTCCTCATTTATGTGATATATATTGATGGGGAAAGAAACATTCTTTCTAAGAGGCTGTTTTCGCAAAGTTTGTGGCTTTTCGAATCAGTTTGTCATCTATGATATAGCTTTTTACCGGGAATCATTTCGTCTATTTTTAATGGAAATCAACAATGAAATGGAAAATTTAATCAAAAATAAGATGAATTAACCACAATGTATACGAAAATAGCCTTCTGAAAATAACCTATACTAAAAAACGTGGGAGTATTTATGAAAAATACAGTGAGAGTTCTCATATTTTTAACGATATTATTTGTTGTTTATTTTGTTTTAATTAATCCATATGTGTCAGGAGTTCTAAAATATGGAAGTGTAGTGTTCTCCCTTTCTGTTGGATTCATTGCTTTTGTGATTTTCTTTGAAAATCGACATCCGACCCAAACGTTAATTTGGTTAGTGGTCTTAGGGAGCTTTCCCTTTGTTGGGTTTGTATTCTATCTATTGTTTGGTCGAAACTACCGAAAAGAAAAAATGTATCGAAAAAAATATATTTTAGATAAGCAAACGTATTCAAAATTTGAACCCTCGATTAACAATATTGAAGAGCGCTTGAAAACGATACAAGCCCTTCACCATGATCGTCATCTAATTCTTGCTCAAAGAATAGGAAACAGCTCAATCTCTTTCCATTCATCAACGAAAATTTTAACTAACGGTGAAGAGACGTTTAATGCCCTTTTAAAATATTTAAATACAGCAACACACCATATTCATTTAGAGTATTACATTGTGAGACATGATCAAATTGGTCAAGAGATTAAAGACATACTTATTGAAAAGGCAAGGATAGGCGTAAAAGTCCGTTTTTTATACGATGCTGTAGGTTCTTGGCAGTTGTCTAACCAATATATTTCTGAATTAAAAAATGCAGGGGTTGAAATGATTCCTTTTGGCCCAGTAAAGCTTCCATTTTTGAATAATAAATTTAATTTCCGGAATCACAGAAAAATCATTGTCATTGATGGAAATATAGGGTTTATGGGTGGGCTAAATATAGGTGATGAATATTTAGGTAGAGACAAAAGCTTTGGCTTTTGGAGAGATACGCATCTAATGGTAGAAGGTGAAGCAGTTCGGACATTGCAGCTTATTTTCCTTCAAGACTGGTATTATATGACCAACGACAGTTTTTTGACTCCAGGATATCTTACACCCCGAAAAGAATCAGAAGGATTTCAAGATGGTGGGGTTCAAATGATTGCTGGAGGGCCTGATAATGAATTTAGCGTAATAAAAAATATTTTTTTCTCTATGATTTCTTCCGCCAAGAAAAGCGTTTGGATTGCTTCTCCATATTTTATACCTGACGAAGATATTTTTTCTGCTTTGAAAATTGCTGCATTAAGTGGAGTGGATGTACGTTTACTTGTGCCAAAACGGCCTGATAAACGAATTGTTTTTCATGCCTCCCGTTCCTATTTTCCTGAGCTGCTGGAAGCCGGTGCAAGAGTATTTGAATATGATAAGGGGTTTATGCATAGTAAAATCCTTATAGTGGATAAAGAGCTTGCTTCTATTGGAACAGCAAATATGGATATGAGAAGCTTTCATTTAAATTTTGAAGTGAATGCATTTTTATACCAAACAAGTAGCACAAATACTTTAGTTAAAGAGTATGAGCTAGATTTACTTCGTTCCTTTGAATTGACGATAGATGAGTTTTCTAAGCGCCATTATGGATATAGGATATTAGAGTCAACTTCGCGTTTACTGTCTCCACTTCTCTAACGTATTTGAACGATCAAGGCAATGGTGATGCCCTACTTTGATAGATAGGAATAGTAGCTTTATAGATTTTTATTCAAAAAACGGTGGCCGCATGGACTACCGTTTTCTTTAATTTTGGAGATTATGGTGGGGCTGCCGCCTCAGGGCAAGCCTTTTTCGCTTTTCATGATCTAGCTACAAAGGCTTTGAGGCTCGTGTCAAATGTCAGCCCACTGCGTGAAGCAGGCTTCACTACGTGATCTATCATTTGCCAGCCGCCTCAGGGCAAGCCTTTTTCGCTTTTCATGTTTGGCAGACCATTAGAATGTTTCCGTCGGGGTCTTGAATGGTGAACCATTGGTCATGTTCTATATCAGATATGAGTGTGATCTCTTTTTCTTTCATGAATTCGTAAGCTTTGTAGATATTGTCAGTGTTAAAGTGGAAGAGAGGAATGTCTTTTGTTTGAGATGGTGAGAAAATTTTACTATCTAAGACTAAGCTATTTTTATCTTCTAGGGGGATAACAAATAAATGTCCCGCAATGATTTCCTCACTATCGGCAGATAAGCCTAGCAAGTCACAATACCAATCTCTTGCATTATTGATCGAACGTACTGGTATAAAAACGGCTCCGATTTTATTTATTATAGGACTTACCACAACGATCCTCCTCCTTCCAATTATCCTCTCTCTCTATATAAATTCAATATTATAAAAGGAAATTCCTTTAATGTGAAGAAAAGGATTTTAGATGGTAGGTATAGAATGTTTAATGGACAATATGAAAGGTTGTGATAGATTGTTGACAGCTACCAAGGAGAATGGAGAAATCATTGTAGTGGCCTCATTTTCTAGAAAGGATTTAATGGCGTTGAGGGAAAAACATTTCTTTTACTGTCCGCAATGTGGTGAAAAACTAATACTTAAAGTTGGAAAAACTCTTATTCCACATTTTGCACATTACACTATCTCCGCATGTGTTGGATTATCTGAGCCTGAATCTGCCCTGCATTTACAAGGGAAGAAAGAGCTTTTTCAATCGCTGTCTCAGCAGAAGTTATCACCCAAATTAGAGAAAACTTTCCGGTCTATTCACCAACGCGCGGATATCTTTGTGGAGTACCAAGAGAATGGTGTAGCAATTGAGTACCAATGCTCCCCTTTATCAACAGAAGCATTATCTAAAAGAACAAATGGTTATAAATCCATAGATATAGATTCTGTATGGATTCTAGGTTGCTCTTATCAAGAGCGAAAAAAGATGCTCGCTCCAATCACAACTTTGTCAGAATCACAACTTTCCCTCCTTACCTATCACCCTCACAAAGGCTTTTGTCTCCCAATCTATTCTCCCAAAAATCCATTCGTTTTTTTTATATTAAATCCAATTCCCATAGGTTCTAAATTTCTTATTCAACACTGTCAACAATCACTAAAATTTCTTCGTTTTCCACCATCACCACCAAATGTGGCGAAAATGAAGAAAGCTCTTTTTCTGTCAATTTGGCGAAGGGAAAATGCTAAGTGGCTTCGCCGTAGAATACATCAAAAAAGAAAGTCAAGAGACCCATTTTTAGATTTACTTTATCAAGATAGAGAATATCCACTACTTCTTTCTGAGTATATTGGTGTTCCAGTTGAGTTTATGATTACTCTCAAAACTCACCCAATCATCTGGCAGTACTTTGTTTGGAGAGATAGTATGAAAGGGAGAAAAAGGGGGGAACAAATTCGATTAACTGATATCTTTAAAAATATGAAGAAAAGAATAGAAGGGGAAGAATTGCAATCTCGTGAGCTTCCTTTGTGCGAACTAGACTATAAACAAGCAGTGTATCATTATGTTCAATTTTTAGAAAGAGCAAAGGTGTTAGAAGAGATAAGGGGGGATACGTACATTATTTGTAAGGTGTTGAAGTCACCATCTACATTATATGAAGCAATCCGAAGGCAGGAAGGATTTTTTTCAGAGGAACAACATATATTAAAATTGTTCCCTTTGGAATAGAAGACTGAAAAATTGCAGGAAAATGAAAAATAAGCGAGAATGTACTATGTAGGAAACATAGAAAGGATGAGTAGATGACTAGTCAAACAAAAGGTAAAACAATTCCAGAGAGACAAGAAGTACCAGTTGAATCAACTTGGAACTTAGAAAATATTTTTTCAACAGACTCAGACTGGGAGAATGAATTTAAAGAAGTACAAAATCTCGCAAAACAAGCACAGAAACATCAAGGCACTTTAGGAAATAGCGCAGAAGATTTATTTCGTGCACTTCATTTTCAAGACGAAGTAACCGAGCGTATGGGCAAATTATATACATATTCACATATGCGCTACGATCAAGACACGACTAATTCTTATTATCAAGGATTAGATGATCGTGCCAAAAATTTATTCACCCAGATTTCAAGTTACTTTGCCTTTATGACACCAGAAATTCTTGCTATCGACGAAATCAAGATTCAAGAGTTTTTGATTGAGAATCAAAAACTTCGTTTATATGAACACTCGTTAGAAGAAATTAACAAGCAACGTCCACATGTGTTGACTGCAGAACAAGAAGCACTGCTTGCTCAAGCATCTGAGGTAATGGGGAGTGCTAGTAATACATTTGGGATGTTAAACAACGCAGATTTAGAGTTTCCGATCATAAAGGACGAGAAAGGGGAAGAAATTCAAATTACTCATGGTCGCTATATTCGCTTTCTTGAAAGTGATCAACAGTCAGTACGTAAATCTGCGTTTGAAGCGGTGTATGATACGTACGGAAAGTTTAAAAATACCTTTGCTAGCACGTTAAGTGGGTCAATAAAAAAAGATAACTTTTACGCAAGAGTTCGTAATTATGATTCTGCTCGTCAATCGGCACTCTCAGCGAATCAAATTCCAGAAACTGTTTACGATCAATTAGTGAGTACTGTAAACGATAATTTGCATTTACTCCATAGATATTTAAAGCTACGTAAGAAAGTTTTAGGAGTAGAGAAGCTTCATATGTATGATTTATATACTCCACTTGTCACTGATGGAAAAATGGAAGTGACATATGATGAAGCAAAAGAATACATCTTAGAAGGATTGAAGCCTTTAGGGGAGGAATATCAAGCTATTCTTCAAGAGGGGTTTGCAAATCGTTGGGTTGATGTCGTTGAGAATAAAGGGAAACGTAGTGGAGCGTATTCTTCTGGAACCTATGGTACTAACCCATATATCTTGATGAACTGGCAAGATAATGTGAATAATATGTTCACTCTCGCTCATGAATTTGGTCATAGTGTTCATAGTTACTACACAAGAAAATCACAGCCATATCCTTATGGAAACTACTCAATCTTTGTCGCTGAAGTTGCCTCAACATGTAACGAAGCATTATTGAATGACTATATGCTCAAAACAGTTGACGATGAAAAGAAACGATTATTTTTACTTAATAACTATTTAGAAGGCTTTAGGGGAACGGTGTTTAGACAAACGATGTTTGCTGAATTCGAACATAATATTCATCAAAAAGCACAAGACGGTGAAGCATTGACGGCTGATATGCTGTCAAAAGAATATTATGCCCTAAATAAAAAATATTTTGGTGAAGAAGATATAGAAATCGATAAACAAATCGAATTAGAATGGGCGAGAATACCCCATTTTTATTACAATTATTACGTGTATCAGTATGCAACAGGGTTTAGTGCAGCCACCGCACTAAGTAAACAAATCATTGAAGAAGGACAACCTGCAGTTGACCGCTACGTTGAGTTTTTAAAAGCAGGAAGTTCAGATTATCCAATAGAAGTATTGAAGAAAGCCGGAGTCGATATGACGACCGCGGATCCAATTAAAGATGCTTGTAAAGTGTTTGAACAAAAATTAAATGAAATGGAACAACTGTTAGAAAAATAATAAGGAAAAAACAGGGCATATTTGTATAAGCCCTGTTTTTTTGTTGTAAAAATGCTGACATCTGAATCTGAAAATACATGGTTTACAACTTGATTTAGCTGCTGACCAACCCACTCCCCTTTTCTTGTTATCTATAAAATCGGTTTCTATGGTTTAGGAAATATATTGCAAGGAGGAGGATGAAAAAAAATAATGGAGATGTAATATACAACGGAATCAGTTCCAAAAGTCCAAGAAAGTGTAAACCAAATCCTAGCACAAACAACAAGGAGAGAAAGGAGATTTTTAGCTTGTTCAAAATGAATTCACACTCCTGCTAGTTCTCATTATTAAAAACTCTTTTCGAAAATCACCTTATTAAAAGGTGTTCTTAATTATTTATTCAGAGATATTTGGACAAGATAGTCAGGATTATGGCTAGGTTAGAAAATAATTAATTAGCCACTGAAATGAGGCAAGCTAAATATCGGATTTCTATATTTAGTATGTTGAAAGTGCTTACAGTATGACAGCTTTTTGACAATATTGAGAAAGAGTATAGATAGGCTTGTCAGAGGATAAAAATCATGCTATATTATGAGTGTGAAGTTAATCACAAACAAACATATACCCCTTTGTTTGACCGTGAAAAATTTCTCCCATCCCCTTTGTTCGTAATTTGAAAAGACCTCTTAACTGAAAGTTAAGAGGTCTTTTCTGTACGTGTAAATATTTTTTGAAATGGACTAATAGGCAATGGATTTCCAAAAGTCACCGTATTTAGCTGGGATTTTTCGGATTTTTTGTTGTAATAGCATTTTCTTTAATTCGCGTTCTGCATCGGTTAGAGATAAGTCATAAACTATGGCTACTTCCGTTGTAGCGACTAAATGATAATAACTTACAAATTCTTCAAGTGGAGGAGGTGTCTGTTTAACAGGTGCAATATTAAGCATCTCTTCTAAAATTTGTACATACACTTCGTAATTATATACTCCTGAAATTTTTAATCCTTCCTCGTCAATATTTTCGTTAAAAAAAACAAGAGTCGGACTTTCACTAACCTCCATCTCACTTGTAATCTTTAAGTCGCATTGGAAGGCCTTAGATGCAGAATTCGAATGGATATCTTGTAGAAATTCATCAGAGTCAATATTTACTTCATTAGCACAAGATAGTAACACTTCTAATTCTGAAATATTTCGATTTTCTAAGAATATCACTTCTTGTAATCTTCGTAAAAATCGTATCCCAGCTTTCTTTCCTTGAAGTTCAGCGGCTTTAATCGCAACAGACGCGAGAAAAGGAGACTGAATCGGTTTTTTTAACCATACGTCACTATCGCAGCTCATCCCTGAACGACTCGCTGTTTTATCCCATTTATCAGCTAGGTCTTGAGTTCTTTTTCCAAATGAATTGAGGCTTTCCAGTCGTGCACTTAACACGTAACGGATTCGAAAGTACTGGCCATATTCAATTTGTAACTTCTTTAATAAGGGTTCTAATGACCAGCAATCTGAACAAAGTGGGTCAACAAACATATAGATTTCTATAGGTCTGTTCTCAGTTGCACACATCGCTTGATGAAAAGAATGAAAGGACTTTTTCAAAGGTCTTCACCTGATTTCGGTTCTGGGCTATTAACCATATGATGGGCAGTTAATGCAAGTCTTGAGAAAAAGTCTTTTTTGATGGTTTCATCAAGTTCAACTTCATCCATCGCAGCTGCCATGCATCCGATCCACGCTTCTGCCCTGGAGGGTGTAATGGTATGAGGCAGATGTCTTGCCCTCATCATTGGGTGACCATGTTCATCTGTATATAAAGTTGGCCCACCTAAGTATTGAGTTAAGAACTGTTTTTGTTTCCTAGCTGTCTCAGTCAAGTCTTTTGGAAAAATGGGAGACAATTCAGGGTGACTGCTTACTCGTGAATAAAAAGCATCAACGAGCATCGAGAGTTTTTGTTCGCCAATACTATCAAAAGGCGAGGTAAATTTCTCGACCATATAACAAGCTCCTTTTTCTTAGAATGTATTTTTATTTTAGCAACAGTGCTAGCATAATACAAACAACTCGTCTTTATACCTATATTATTAGAGTTCTAACTCAAGGCTCATTTTGTATCCATTGTTGCTATTAGTTCATCATTTTGGGTAGACATTTTATTCAGCAGATATTGAATGTAAATAATTAATAAGGGCTGTTTTTGTAAAGATTGTGGCTTTTCGAATTGGCCCTCAATTCGTGATGGAGCATGACTTCGGGCATCATTTCGGATCATTTTAAACCAGAAATGAGGTAAGAAAAGAGTGTTTCTATCCTTTTTTGTATGTTACAGCAACATAGTATGCGAAAAGAGCATGAATAAAAGATGATCCGAAACCAAGTTAGGTCAAAATTTCTCGACTAACACATAAATAACAAATATTCTGAAAAAACATCAAATTTAAACGGGTGAGCTAATTTTGCTCACCCGTTTAAATTTGATGGCTCTTTTTCATTAATAAGTTCAATTTCCTCAATGTATTGGTCCCCTAATTTATGATGGGAAATTAGGCAAGGCGGGGGCTCTAACTATCGATTACGATAAATAATGGTTCATGACTTTTTTAACATATGAAAGTGTTTCTTTAAAAGGGGGGATGCCCTCGTATTTATCGACATTACCTGGTCCAGCATTATAAGCAGCAAGAGCGAGTTCAGTGTTTTGATCATAGCGGTCCAGCATTTGACGTAAATACTTACTACCACCCATTATGCTTTGCTGCGGATCCAAAGAATTAGTCACGCCCAAACCTCTTGCCGTAGAAGGCATAAGCTGCATTAAACCAGTTGCACCTGCTGAACTAATCGCATTAGGATTAAAATTAGATTCTTGTTTTATGACTGAGGCAATTAATTTCTCCGGTAAGTGATACTTGGCGGAGGCTAGAGAGATTTGCTCGTCAAAATCTTTAGAATAAGTTATTTTGCTCGTCGTTACGGCTGTGTTAATTGATTCAAAAGGTTTATTCAGATTCTGTAGTTGGTTATATACGGCACCGAATGTTTGCTGAGATGAAGGTCCTGAATTTGAAGACATCAGAGCGGATGATAATATGTCTTCAAAACTAGCAGTGTCCTTAGCAGAACTATTTGGTGAAGAGAACCCTTTGAGCGCTTGAAGCTCCATCATTATTTTCATGGCTTGAATATTCATAGATAGCTCCTCTTTACAGTTGTTTTTTTATTTTTGCGAGAAAAAATCGTTTAATTTTATTATGGGTTTGGCGTGTCGGAATATTTAATTCTCTTAAAAGTGTGAGGAAAACAGTTTTTCCTTCTTCAGGATCTTGAACTTCATATTCAACTTCATAATCAATTTTGGACAGATAATGACTTTGATCGAAAAATAAGGTTCCTCTTTTATAGTTTACTTGCGCTCGTTTCGTTTGTAATGAACCAAAATATGTAAAACTATCAAGTGGCAGAGAAATCGATTCTAATGCTTCTTTCACTTGGCCTTGTGGTATAAGACCATAATCAAGCATTTTTTCTTTTTCTTCGTTTGTCAGTGGTTGATGGGTTTCAAGTATGCCTACTTCTAATGGTTGTTTTAAAGTGAGAATATGCTGATGATTCTTTGTCCGAATTCGTATAGCACACCCTTTTTCCTTTAAAAAGTAGTCTTCTGTGTCAAAGTAGAAATTTTCTTGAGTTGAAAATTGTTCATCAGATACAGAAAAATGACGTAAGAGTAGATTAAATTCCTGTTCGTCTAATAAATTTTTGTATTCTATTTCAATTTCTTGATTCATTATACAACTTCCTTTCTATGTAACATACCTCATTTAAATATAAGGTAAATTTACCGGAAAAGAAACTCTGCCTAAAAACAGAAAAAAACAATTTATGCCCCTAAATAAAATGCCTGCCGCCTCAGAGCAGCCACTTCCGCATTTCTTGATCCAGTTGCAGTGCTTGCGGCTCGGGGTCAAATGAATAACCCTCCAGCGATGCAGGCATCACCTCCGAGTTCTTCATTTGCCTGCCGCCGCAGGGCAGCCACTTCCGCATTTCATTGGTTTTTATGGTAGAATAGTGGTGGATTTACTGTTTGGGAGGAGAATTAGAAAAATGAGGAAAAAAATTCATTTAACGAGTGCTGAAATCAAGGATCAACAATTAATTTTATATAGTAAAGAAGAGGTTGACTTCAATGCTTTAAAAGCAACCGAGCAAGTGATTGTCGATTCTGATCAATTTTCTTTTGTTTATTTAGCAGAAGATAATGATGATTATGTATACATATATGTAACAAAAATCGTTTGGGAACAGTTGAAAAATGCACTTGATAAGAACTTTAAGATAGTCGCATCATCAGGTGAAACCGAATTAATTTTATCGAATATTGAAGAAGAACTTACCTATTTAGTAGGGAATATTGAAGGAAATAGTAACTATGGAGACGAATTTGTTCTTGCAGTTGAAGAAAATTTCATTAGATAGAATGTTGGGTTTAACGAGGTGATTGTTGGTGAAACATTGGGATCAATTTTTAGCACCCTATAAACAAGCGGTCAATGAGTTGAAAATTAAGTTAAAAGGAATGAGATCTCAATTTGAGTTTGAAGATTCACATACCCCGATTGAATTTGTAACGGGTCGTGTAAAACCAATAGCTAGTATTTTAGATAAAGCCAATCAAAAAAATATTGAGCTAGAAAATTTAGAAACTGAAATGCAAGATATAGCCGGAGTTAGAATGATGTGTCAGTTCGTGGATGACATTCATGTAGTAGTTGAACTGCTGAGAATTCGGAAAGATTTTAAGATTATTGAAGAGCGAGATTATATTTCCTTCAAAAAACCTAGTGGTTACCGTTCTTATCATGTGGTCATCGAATACCCTGTTCAAACTATTTATGGAGAAAAACGATTATTAGCGGAAGTGCAAATTCGAACATTATCCATGAATTTTTGGGCAACAATTGAACATTCTCTAAACTATAAGTATCGAGGACGTTTTCCAAAAGAGATTGAAAAAAGATTGCAAAGAGCCGCTGAAGCTGCTTTTCGACTAGATGAAGAAATGTCGTTGATTCGGGAAGAAATTCAAGAAGCTCAAGCCTTCTTCTCTAAGAAAAAGGAAAATTCTACCGATGAACGAAATGCAAAATAATGCAAAAAAAAACAGATCTTATGGAAAAGGGTGTATTGAATGAAATTCGCCATTACGACCAAAGGGGATCAAAAATCGAATACATTAATGCATAAAATGAAATCCTACTTACTCGATTTTGACTTGGAATTTGATGAAGAGCAACCTGATATTGTTATTTCAGTAGGTGGGGACGGAACGTTGCTTTATGCCTTTCATCGCTACAGCTCACGATTAGACCAAACGGCTTTTGTAGGAGTTCATACAGGGCATCTCGGCTTTTATGCCGATTGGGTGCCAGAAGAAATTGAGAAACTTGTCATTGCTATCGCCAAAACTCCGTATCAAATCATTGACTATCCATTACTTGAGACGATAATACGGTATCAACATGGCGGAAGAGAAACTAGGTACCTGGCTCTAAATGAAGCTACAGTGAAAAGTGTTGAAGGAACATTAGTTATGGATGTTGAAATTCGGGGACAACACTTTGAGCGGTTTAGAGGAGATGGACTTTGTGTGTCAACACCTTCAGGTAGCACCGCTTATAATAAAGCGTTAGGTGGAGCTATCATTCACCCTTCACTCCCAGCCATTCAACTAGCGGAGATGGCTTCAATTAACAATCGTGTATTCCGTACGGTAGGTTCACCGCTTATTTTACCGGCTCATCATACCTGCATGCTTAAGCCAGTTAATGAACCAGATTTTCTAATCACGATTGATCATTTGACCTTGCTTCATAAAGATGTGAAATCGATTCAGTATCGAGTAGCAGATGAAAAAATACGATTTGCCCGGTTCCGCCCATTTCCATTTTGGAAGCGAGTTCATGACTCATTTATTGCTGAAGAGTAAGAAGGAGAGTATAGGTTGAAAGAAAACTACCAATTATCATGGGTTGTTTGCGAGAATGATGATGAGAATATACTTCGTTCTTTCTTAATAGAAAAAGGAATATCCAAACGAGCCTTAACGGCTATTAAATTTTCAGGTGGGAAAATTGAGGTGAATGGAGAAGAGGAAGATGTACGCTACAAGTTAAAGTGCGGCGATACTCTTTCTCTCACATTCCCAAGTGAAGTGAGAAGTGCGAAGTTAATCCCTGAAGAACTACCCCTTGAAATTATTTATGAGGATGAACATTTGCTGGTTGTTAACAAACCACCTTTTATGAACACCATCCCTTCAAGGGAACACCCTTCTGGAAGTTTAGCAAATGGTCTCATACACTATTATGACAAAAAAAAAATCAACGGCACAATTCATATCGTAACAAGATTGGATCGTAATACTTCTGGTCTACTATTAATTGCTAAGCATAGCTATGTACATTCATTGTTAGGTAAATGTCAGCAGAATGGGCATATCACAAGAAAATACGAAGCTCTCGTACAGGGGAAGTTATCAAAGCCAAATGGGATAATTCAAGCGCCTATTGGTAGAAAGGATTCTAGCATCATTGAAAGGGAAGTACGGCAAGATGGACAGTTCTCTTGTACTAAGTACCATCTCCTATCCCAGTTTAACAGTTATGCTCATGTCTCGTTAACGTTGAGTACAGGACGAACACATCAGATTCGCGTACATATGAGTTATATCGGACATCCGCTACTTGGAGATGATTTATATGGTGGAAAGAAAGAGGATATTCATAGGCAAGCCCTTCACTCTAAAGAACTAACCTTTTATCATCCAATTTTTCAAAAAGAACTGACCTTCACAATAAGTCTTCCTTCTGATATGAATTCTCTTATATTTAAATGAAAAAAGCCGTATTATTCCCGGCTTTTTTCATTATAATCTTTAAATTTTTCTGGCACATAAGGCATGGATGACTGGACGCTAACCGTTTTTAGCTCCGGATAGCGAAAAGCGGTTAGTTTTCCTCCGAAGACGGCCCCTGTATCAATGTTTACTGTTTTATTTACATATCTAGGTATTTTCACGGGTGTATGACCATACACTATCCAAGCACTTCCTTCGTAATTTTTGGCCCAATCTCGTCGGACAGGGGTCCCATCAGAATTTTTTTCACCCGTGATGTCACCGTATAAAACAAACGTTTTTACTGATTTTGTATTCCTTCCAATGTCTGATTCATTAATACCGGCATGGGCAATTACTAACCGACCGTTATCAAGCACTTGATAAAGAGGATTTTGTTCATATAATTCTATGAACATAGATCGATATTTGTCTTGTTCTTGAGTTGTGAATGATGCTAACTCTGCGGTTGTCGTTTCTAGTCCGTGGATAATTTTTATAGGATTACCTGAAAAATATCGGTATAATTTATTGCAATGATTTCCAGGAGCATAGAAAGCAGCTTTTGCTTTCCAAAGTTGATATACAGTATGAATCACCTTTAAGGACGAGGGGCCACGATCCGTGAGATCGCCGACAAAAGCAAGTTTTCGTTCAGAGTGAAGCGGAATCCCATTTTTCCATGAGTACCCTAATTCTATGGTTAGTTGTTCAAATTCATTATAACAACCATGAATATCACCAATTACATCAATTTTCATCCAATACCACCCTCTTTCAACCTATGGAATGCCTTCTTCATTACAATACCCATTGTTGAGAGGAATAACAGGACAAATGCAAAAAGATTTGCTAGTATAAGGTGAAACTGTCATCTTGAGATGCGGTCTTCAGCAAAGGCTGTTTTCGGAGTCGGGTAGATACCGTAAAAAGATTGTTATGGAATCCCTTGTATTAGTATTTATTAAAACGAAATCAATACTAATACAAGGGGTTCCACCGATAATTTAATGATATAGTAACATTTAATTCCAAAAAAGCCCCACTTTAAGATGGTGAGTAGAACCAATCGGGTACTTACTGGCACTATATTCTATTGAAAAGAATACAAAGATGGAAATAGTATGGTATGAAAAAGTGATAGTAGAGCCAGTTTGTAAAGGTATCATGGTGCAGCCCCGAAAGGAGTATATAAAATGGTAGATCTAACAGAAGAAAATACAAGTGGCTCGTTCATTGATAAAGAGCTTTTGTATACTGCTTTATTACAGGATGATATAGACACATTTAGAGCAGAATATATGGAGCTTCATCCTTATGACCAAGCAAAATTCTACTTATTGACAGAAAAAAAATTGCGTCTCTATATGTACCTTTATTTGTCACCTCTTGAAATGGCTGAAGTGTTTGAACATCTGGAGCTAGAACAAAACGAATATGAAAGTTTGTTAGCAGAAATGAGTCCACAGTATGCTGCAGATATGTTGTCACATATGTATGCAGATGATGCAGTGGACGTTTTAAATGAACTTGAAAAAGATCAAGTGGTTAGTTATTTAACCATCATGGATGATGAATCTGCTCAAGAAATAAAAGACCTTTTGCACTACGAGGAGTATACAGCTGGTAGTATCATGACGACGGAGTTTATTGCCATTTCAGCCAACCAAACGATTCGTTCAGCTATGTATATTTTAAAGAATGAAGCTCCAAATGCTGAAATCATTTATTATGTGTTTGTTATTGATGAAGAGAAACATTTAGTTGGTGTCATTTCTTTACGAGATTTAATCGTCAGTCATGATGATTTGATGGTATCTGAAGTGATGAGTGACAGAGTAGTTTCCGTTTCAGTTGGGGAAAATCAAGAGTCTGTTGCACGTATAATGAGGGATTATGATTTCTTAGCACTCCCCGTTGTGGATTTTCAAAATCATCTTCTCGGAATCATCACAGTAGACGATATTATGGATGTAATGGAAGAAGAAGCCTCTGATGATTATTCAAAATTAGCAGGTGTGTCCGATATGGATACGGGGGATCGAAATGCGATTAGTGCGGCGAAAAAAAGATTGCCTTGGTTAATTATCTTGCTGTTTTTAGGGTTAGTTACTGCAAACTTAATTTCAAGGTTTGAAGAAACGCTGAACAAAGTAGCCATATTAGCAGTATTTATCCCATTAATTGCAGGTATGGCTGGAAATACTGGGACACAGGCACTAGCTGTTTCTGTCAGAGGCATCGCAACGGGTGAGTCGGATAAAGAGAGTAAATGGCAGCTTGTTAAAAGAGAAGCAGGGACCGGAATTATTACAGGTGTTTGTTGTGGTGTTTTGCTTTTTCTATCAGTATCGATTTGGCAAAAAGATATCTACTTAGGCATTCTTGTTGGAATCTCTGTACTTGTGTCGTTGTTTGTAGCAACGTTGGCTGGTTCATTAGTTCCACTTTTAATGCATAAGTTAAAAGTGGATCCTGCGGTTGCCTCTGGACCGTTTATTACCACCATCAATGACATTATTTCTATTTTTATCTATTTTGGTATCGCAACAATATTTATGAGCTATCTAATATAAGAAAGAAAGGGGAGAAGGATAATGGAACATCATGCATCCCTCACTTCCTTAGTTATCGTAATTATTATCGCTTTTGTTACACCAATATTATTACATCGCTTAAAGCTAAACTTTATTCCCGTCGTCATCGCAGAAATCATAATGGGATTGATTATTGGTAAAAGTGGGCTGGATGTTGTTCAGCCGGACATGTGGCTTGAAACTCTCTCTACACTTGGATTTATTTTTTTGATGTTCTTAAGTGGTCTTGAGATTGATTTCTCTACATTCTCTGGAGAACATACGAAGAAGAAGTTATCCAATGGCAAAGACGAGCCCAATAGACTGTTTGTGTCTACCATGGTATTTGTAGGGATTTTCATTGTGTCTTTAGGATTAAGCTATCTATTTGTATTTGCTGGCCTGATCGACAATGCCTTTTTGATGACCTTGATCATTTCAACAATTTCATTGGGAATTGTAGTTCCAACTCTTAAAGAGGCGAATATCTCGAAAAGTCCTATTGGTCAGACAATTCTTCTTATTGCAGTAATCGCTGACTTAGCAACGATGATCTTATTGGCTGTTTTTGTCTCCATTTATGGTGAAGGTCACGGAAATATGTGGTTGCTGCTCGTGTTATTTGCAGTTGGAATCTTGCTATACTTCATGGGGAAACGTTTTAAAGACTTACCATTGTTGAAAAGCCTGGCTACAGGAACTGTACAAATTGGGACAAGAGCGATATTTACTTTAATTATTGTCCTAGTGGCCTTATCTGAAAGCGTCGGAGCAGAGAATATTTTAGGAGCGTTTTTGGCGGGGGTACTTGTCGCCTTGTTAGCACCAAACCAAGAGCTAATGCATAATTTAGATTCTTTCGGATACGGATTTTTAATTCCGATTTTCTTCGTAATGATTGGCGTAGAGTTGGACTTGTGGTCCCTATTATCAAATGAAAAAATGCTCTTACTCATCCCATTGTTACTTGCAGCGTTTTTTCTATCGAAGCTTATCCCAGTCTATTTACTACGCATTTGGTACGACCAAAAAACGGTGTTATCATCAGCTTTTTTGTTAACATCTACTTTATCCTTGGTCATTGCCGCTGCAAAAATTGCTGAGAGAATAGATATGATTACACCTGAAATGAGTGGGACATTAATATTGGTTGCAGTCATAACCTGTGTTGTTACACCCATTTTCTTTAAGAAGCTATTTCCAAAAGAAAGCGTCCAAGAAAAACAGTTACGCGTTGCATTTATCGGAGCAAATCAATTAACAATGCCAGTCTCAAGGGAATTGAAATCCTCTCTTTATGATCCGGTATTGTATCACCGCAAGCTAAATAAAGTAGACGGGAATATATCAGATTCTTTATTTGAGATTCAAGAAGTGGAAGATTTTGATGTGAGTACCTTAAATTCACATGGTGTGTTTGCCGCTGATATTGTTGTCATCTCGACTGGAGATGATGAAGCCAATGCATTGCTAGCGGTATCTGCAAAGCAAAAAGGCGTAGATCGCGTAATTGTCAGAGTAGAAAGTCCAGACTTAGAAGATGAGTTAAGAGATCAGGGAATTGAAGTATTCTCCGTCTTTTTATCGACAAAAGCTTTATTACGAGCACTGATTGAGTCACCATCGGTAATGAATATTTTTACCAACCAAGAGACGTCATTATATGAAATCAAAATGATGAATATTCAATTTGAAGGAATGTCTCTCCGTAAATTTCCTTTTGCTGGGGATGTTATTTTTGTTCGAATCTTCCGAGGAAAAGATTCAATTGTGCCTCATGGAGATACAGAGTTGCATATTAATGATCGTTTAATCGTGACCGGTTCAAAGGAATATGTTGATGAATTAAAACGTGAGCTTGAATTTTGTGAATATTGTTAATAAAAGAAAAGGATTGTAAGGTTTCATCACCTTTACAATCCTTTTTTACATGTTAAACGTCTGGTCCATTCTTAACCAAAGAAATGAATTAGTGCTTCATGAATCAACTATCCGTCTTAGGAATTAATAAGGTAGCGAGCGATCTTAGTTAATCATTTGACCCCGAGCCGCAAGCAACTGCAACTGGATCAAGAAAAGCGGAAGTGGCTGCCCAGGGATGGCAGGCATCTGGCAGAACACGTAGTGAAGCCTGCTTCACGTAGTGGACTGACATTTGACCTGAGTCCCTAGCCACTGCAGCTAGATCCGTCTGTTTTTGATAGAAATCAACAATGAAGTGGAGGATTTAGTCAAAAATCAGATGAAATAGCCACAATGTATACGAAAAGAGCCTTAAATTAAGAGAGAGCCTCACATTTACCATGGAAAGGAAGAATAGAGTGAGTGGAGCATCTTGAGGTCTATTGACCAGAAATCGAAAATAAAGTAAAATTAGCACTAGCTATTAATAACACATTATATAAGGAGGATACAAATGACTCTTTCACTTACTGGAAAAACATACGTCATCATGGGAGTAGCGAATAAGCGTAGTATCGCTTGGGGAATTGCTCAATCCCTACATGAGGCTGGTGCTAAATTAATCTTTACATATGCGGGTGAACGATTGGAGAAAAATGTTGCTGATCTCGCCTCAACATTAGGGGATGATTCACTTGTCATCCCTTGTGATATTACGAAGGATGAAGATATACAAAGTTGTTTTTCGATTATAAAAGAAAAATGTGGAAAAATAGATGGGATTGCTCACTGTATTGCATTTGCAAAAAAGGAAGAGCTTGAGGGCGACTTTGTCGACACGACGCGCGAAGGTTTCCTATTATCTCAAAATATATCTGCCTACTCCTTAACAGCGGTTGCAAAAGAGGCTAAAGAGTTAATGACCGAAGGAGGAAGTATTGTCACATTAACGTATTTAGGTGGAGAAAAAGTTGTTTCCAATTATAATGTGATGGGAGTAGCGAAAGCTTCATTAGAAGCAAGTGTGAAATATTTGGCTAATGATCTTGGTAAGTATGGTATTCGAGTCAATGCCATTTCAGCAGGGCCAATACGTACTTTATCAGCTAAAGGTGTAAGTGATTTCAATTCCATCTTAAAAGATATAGAGGAACGTTCTCCGCTGCGCAAAAATACAACCCCTTCAGAAGTTGGGGATACGGCAGCCTTTCTATTTAGTTCCATGTCTAGGGGAATAACAGGGGAAAATATTCATGTTGATTCAGGTTATCATATTTTAGCATAAGGAAAACAGTCGCTTAGAACTAGACATAAAAATTAGTTTGAAATCTATCCATTCTTGTTTTAATAAGAGGCTGTTTTCGCAAAGTTTGTTGCTTTTCGTATCAGTTTATTATCTTGATTTAGCTTTGTTTCGGGCATCATTTCGTCTATTTTTGATGGAATTCAACTGTGAAATGGAGGATTTAATCAAAAATATGATGAAAAAGCCACAATGTATACGAAAAGAGCCTAATAAGAAAACCCCCATTGCTTTTAAAGAAGCAATGGGGGTTTTCTATTGATATGGTGGTCAATAATAGGATGTATTTTCATGATACCCTAAAATGTACGAGTATATTCATCAAAAAAAAGATATTTATGTTAAAAATCAATTCACCTGTGCATAGACTAATTAAGGGAAAGTACATCTAGAGGGAGGGAGAAATGTGAAGAAAAAAACTAAACAAAGAAGAGAGCCCTTATTATATCTCCATCAGCCTAATTTCCAAGAATCCGAAGTGAATATGCAAAGTGTTTATTCTTCGAAAAATTCGAACACATTGCCAATTCACAAAAAAAGTAAGTCTGGAAAAAAAGAGAAGGAAACTGAACATTTTGCCCTTACAGAGGTGATGAATGAAAAAATTGACACTGAAATGGCTGATTCAACCACTGAGAAAATATCCCCCTTTCAGCCTGTAAAGCCCTTTAAAGATATGACAGTAGAAGAAAAGCTACAACATTTAAATCGTTTCAAGAACGGGAGAGCCCCATTTCCTTGTGAGTTCGTAACCCTCGACCAATCGCACCGAGGAGTATTGGTGAAGTACGAAGGAAATACGATTGAAATAAAGCCATTTCAAGGCGAAAATATTGTTTGTAAGAGAAGTGATCTATCGGCTATTCATTTGATAGGTCTTTCGTAAAAAAAAGCTGGTCGGGGTGTCGACCAGCTTAATTCAAATTAGTCACAGATATCCAAATCAACATCGGCAATACATTGTACAGCGCAGAAACAGCTTAAATCGACTGTTATACAGTTGTTCGTACGAATAAAGGTATCAATGTCACATAAATCACCTTTGTGGTCGCAATGTTTTTCCAAATCAACTGCAACTAGTACTCTAAGTGTTGCACAACAATTATCAAATACATCTTCTACGCGGAAGAAAACTGATTTACCTGATATGCATTCATCTCTAAAATTTCTACGATACAATCCTTTAAATAAATCACCATCTTTTAATGTAAGTGTAAAAACACGAGTATCCGCATTTGGTCTACGCGTTGGGGCAGCCAAATTGCCTAAGGGTTCTAAGAAACAATTTGTAGTACATTCTAGACAGTCGTCATCAACTGCGTTGTCTTGTATGTCTTTAATTGCACGAAGCACTTCACAAACACAGCTTTCTCCGCGATCTTTATGTCCACAGCTCATCTTGTAGGCCTCCTTATGAATTTATTTGTTTACATTATTAACATATTGTCAAGCGCCCGAATCAGTAACAGGCAAATGCCCATTTCTAGAAAATAGGCTATGGTGAATCTAATAAAAGGGGAGAATGAATTGGAGATTAGTTGGCTACAATTGTTCGTTTTGAGCGTGGCTTCATTCCGGTTAACAAGGCTTCTTGTGTATGATAAAATCACTGAGTTTATACGTACTCCATTTTTTAATGAAGTAAAAGAAACAAATGATCAAGGAGAAGAGGCAATATATCTTATACCAAAACCAATGGGAATTCGTCGTTTTCTAGGTGAATTATTAAGTTGTCATTGGTGCACGGGAATATGGTCGGCTGCGGTACTTTATGGACTTTATGTGATTTTCCCTTTTGTTGCAATTCCTATCGCTATTATCTTAAGTATTGCAGGAGTAGGGGCACTTATCGAAACCGTCATACAGGCACTGATTCAAGAGTAGTCCAATGAACAAGCTACATTCTCTAATCATAGTATGTAGTAAACCTCATTTTTGGGAGGTTCTCATGCTCTCCAGTCCTGATAGATCTTTCCTTGGAAATCTTGTATATTCATCGTTTGAGTGCAAGGGAATCGTCAAAACAGAAGAAGGTTTCACTCTTCAAATCAAGGGAGGAAGAAACATGAAAAAACAACAACAAATAAAACCTCTTCTAAAAAAACCAATATTCAAGTCTCCCAGCCAAACAAAGAAACCTGGCTGTGGTTGTGGGAAAAAGAAAAAATAGGACAAAACCGTATCATCTAGAATGATGCGGTTTATTTTTTTTGAAAAAAGCAAAAAAATAACATAAAAATGGACGAATTGAAAAAAATAAGAACAAGTATTGAAAGGGTGGCGGTATTGGTATGAGGAAAACTGCAAAAGTGTTGATGATTATTTATATGCTGGGAATGGTGAGTGGGTGTGAAGAGAAGGAATCGTTTGACGATCATAAAAGTAATACAGCTTTAATTAAGATAATCAATCCTTCACCAGTCAACCTATCAGATAATAAACAAGGCATATCAACTGCTCAAAAAGTAAAAGATGAAGTAGAAAAAATAGAAGATCTCTATGATGTTGCGATAATAGAAGGAGATGAAACGATATTAGTGGCGTATAAAGTAAAACATTTAAAACGTTTTACAATGAAGAAGATCGAAAAAAAACTAAATAAGATGCTTGAAAGTCAATTCTCACAAGAGGAGTTTATCGTTTCCTCTGATTATAAGATTTTTCTAGAGGCTGTTCGACTGAAGGAAGATATGAAAGATGGAGAGCTCTCAAAAAAAGAAGCTAATGATCGATTTGAAGAAATACTCGATTTAACTGAAAAACTAGCATAGAAAGGAGCAGAACATGCCGAAGCAACCAAAGTCACCGGAAGAAAAATATTATGAAAAACTCGAACAAAAGCATGAAACGAAACGACCCATTTTAATTAATTGCATCAAAGCGTTTTTTGTAGGAGGGGTTATTTGCATAATAGGACAAGCGATATCCTATTTCTACATTTATTATTTTAACTTTACTGAACAAACGGCTGGAAACCCAACGGTTGCTACCATGGTATTCATTGCGATGTTGTTAACTGGTTTTGGAGTATATGATCATATCGGTCAATTTGGAGGGGCGGGTAGTGCTGTACCTGTTACTGGATTTGGGAATGCGGTAATATCAGCTGCGATTGAACATCGCACCGAGGGACTAGTATTAGGGGTAGGGGGAAATATGTTTAAATTAGCTGGATCTGTAATATTATTTGGCGTATTTTCAGCCTTTATTGTGTCTCTAATAAAAACGGTTTTAATTGAGTTAGGGGTAATTTAAATGAAAAGTGGCAATCATACTTGGGAGTTCAGTCAAAAACCAGTCATTCTTTCAACTGGAGTTGTAGGAGGACCGTTCGAGAAGAAGGGAGCTCTAGCACAAGAGTTCGATTCATTTTTTGATGACTTGTGGATGGGAGAAGATTCTTATGAAAAAGCCCATCGAGTATTAATTGAAACGGCAGTGTCAACCGCTTTAACGAAAGAGAAGCTAACCTCTGAAGATATACAGTTTTTTCTATCAGGAGATTTAATTAATCAAATTACGCCTTCTAGCTTCGCTGCCCGAACCAATGTTATTCCATATATAGGGCTGTTTGGAGCATGTTCCACATCAATAGAAGGATTAGCTCTGGGCTCATTTATTGTAAACCATGGAGGGGCAAAATACGTGGTGACGGGGGCAGCAAGTCACAACTGCGCAGCCGAAAAACAATTTCGCTATCCAACAGAATATGGGGGACAAAAGCCTCCTACCGCTCAGTGGACTGTAACGGGAGCTGGCTATGCTGTTGTCGGAAACGGAACATTAGCCACTGGAATGCAACCTCGCGTCACCTCCGCTACCATTGGTAAGGTAATTGACATGGGCATAAAAGATCCTTTCAATATGGGAGGGGCAATGGCTCCAGCAGCGGTTGATACGATTGTTCAACACTTACATGATCGAGGAGTTTCTTCAAGTTATTATGACCTAATTATTACGGGTGACTTGGCTAAGATTGGCAGAGAAACGGCGATGGAGCTTCTAGAAGAAAAAAAGGTACATGTGAATGCCGACCAATTTAAAGACTGTGGACTGTTGATATATAACAGTGATCAGCCGGTTCAAGCTGGAGGAAGCGGACCAGGTTGCTCAGCAACGGTACTGTACGGGCATTTGATAAATGAAATGAAAAAAGGAACCTATAAAAAAATCTTAATGGTTGCGACAGGAGCCTTACTTTCGCCACTTAGCTACCAACAGAAAGAAAGTATTCCTTGTATTGCTCATGCTGTCTCAATTGAGTTCACGTAAAAGGAGGAATCACCATGTTACCGATGTTCTTTTGGGCATTTGTTGTGGGAGGGCTGATTTGTGTAATTGGTCAATTGCTATTTGATGTGGCTAGGCTAACACCAGCGCATACATTAAGTTTATTTGTTGTTGCAGGGGCAATATTAGACGGTCTTGGATTATATGAGCCACTTATTGATTTTGCTGGAGCGGGAGCGACGATCCCGATAACAAGCTTTGGAAATGCGCTGGTTCATGGCGCTATGCAAGAATCCGAAAAACACGGACTGATTGGAGTCCTAACAGGGATGTTTGAAGTAACAAGTTCAGGAATATCAGCGGCTATTATTTTTGCTTTTATTGGAGCCCTTTTATTTAAACCGAAAGGATAAGGAGAACATTTCAATGCCGGGGTATATCGAGGTAGCCTTAAGAAGCATCTTCATAATTATCGGGTTGTTTGGCATTACTAAACTACTGGGAAAAAAACAATTGTCTAAATTATCCTTCTTTGAATACATTACAGGTATTACCGTTGGAGATATCGCTGGAACTATTTCTATGGAAAAACAACTTGATTTATTGGAAGGTCTTACTTCTTTGATAATCTGGTCTTTATTTCCTCTTTTAATATCAATAATCGGACTACATTCACCGATATTTAGACATTTTGTCGAAGGCACTCCAACGGTTTTTATTGAAGATGGTAAAATTAAAGAAAAAGCATTAAGAAAAGAGAAATATACAACGGATGAACTATTGGAACAACTACGTAAAAAAAACATATTTAGGGTCGACGATGTTGCGTTTGCATCATTAGATACAAATGGAGATTTAAGCATTATGGTAAAAAGAGAAAAACAGCCCTTGTTGTACGAGGACTTGTTTCAACTTAAGGAAGTACCTTCTCCACCACAAGCTGTCATCAATGATGGAAGAGTCGATCAAGAAGCACTCAAAAAAGTGGGCTATTCGGTTTCGTGGTTAGAAGAGGAAATTGCAAAACGTTCACTAACTGTAAAGGATATCTTCTTAGCGCAGTTGGATAAGAATGGGAAATTATCATTTGATTTATATGATTGGTCAGATAAGTAAAGAATTGTAGTTCTTAGCCCAACCAAGATGCTACATCCTACATATTATAAAAGTAACCTTAATGTGAAAGTGAGGTGACTATGTATGTATGGTTACGGTGGATATTGTTGTGGATATGGTGGTGGCAATGTCGGTGGATACGGTGGAGGTTCTACCTTCGTATTAATCGTCGTGTTGTTCATCTTACTAATTATTGTTGGAGCAAGTTTTTGCTAATTATTATTAGGCTGTTTCGCAAAGAATATTACTTTTCGAATTGGAATAAATCAGTGGATTTGCACGACTTCATGCTCTTTTCCTAATGAAAAGCTCTTCATTACTAGGCGGAAAGTAGGAAACCAATCAAAAAAACTTACTTGCCTGTTTTTTCTTTGTTTCAAGAGCAACAAAGTATACCAACGGGGCTATCAAAAAGAAGAGGCTAACAGGTAGGGCACTGAAAAAGTGACGTTTTTAGAGAAAAAAGAAGCCAAGAACCTACTACATATAGGTCCTTGGCTTTTTAAATTTCTGGATATTAATGAAAACCTTCAGCTAATAAAATAAAAGCTACTTTCTCAGTTGCCTCAACAAGTCTAATCTTATTTTTATCAGTTTATTAGAGAATGCACGTTTTTCTTCTCGTTTCATAAGATGCTAGTAGTTTGATGAGGAGGAGAACTAACATGGAAAATAATTTTTTTAAGAATATTGAAAAAAAAACCGGTGTAAATATGAACGATATTCTTGAACTTGCAAATTCATTACAAAATGCTAATTTTAAAGACGAAAAAACGGTACGTCAAGTTGTTCAAAGGGTGTCACAAATCGCTAATAAAAAAGTACCAAAAGATGTAGAAGATAAGCTGGTTAAATCCATTGTTAATGACGGAAAACAATTAGATATAGGAACCATATCCAAAATGATCAATCAGAAAAAATAGAAGTTTGGACCTGTGAAAAAAATACAGGTCTTTTTTCTTATTTTTTGAAAATCCCTTATATAATTGTTCAGGGAATCGTATTTCATAGTAAGGGAACTGTTTAAGTAATATTAGTATCGGGAAAAGGAATGAAAAGGAGGAAGAAGAAAATGGGCTATATTTTACCATATCCTAACTATCAATATCAGAAGTACGCCGAGAGAGTAAATTCTCATCAATATGACCCATTCAACATCATGGCTGTATCAAAGATATCATTAAGAAAAACAGCTCAGGAAAACCAACAGGAACTTCAAGAGGATTCACTGCAGCGGAAAACTACATTCAATTCTTCACATGCAGCAAAAGCCGGCCCAATCCCTGCCTATTTAGTTGCTGAAGTAACAGGAAAAGGCAAGCATGTTAACGAATATATATAGAAACATGCTCAAAGGGAGGTTTACCTGTGAAGTTTATTCAACTTACCCAAAATGTCTATTACTTTCATTCGGCAGTAAACATTGGTTATATAACAAAAGACGGAAAAGGCTTACTTATTGATACTGGTATTGATTCATCTGCCATCAAAAAAGTCATAAAACAATTGTCCGAGCAGAATCTACCACTCGATTTCGCTTTGATTACACATGCTCATGCCGATCATATGGGTGGCGCAAAATTTCTAAAACAATTAAGAGATGTTGAACTTTATGCACCGGATTTTGAAAGAGCGATTATGGAGAATACTCTCTTAGAGCCCATCTACCTTTGGAATGGAGCAGAACCGTTAGAAGAGTTGAAAAATAAATTTTTACTTGCGCCTTCTGTAAGGCTAGATGCTTCAATTCCAGTGGAAGACTTTGTTAACATTGGTCCGTTTACCCTTAAGACGCATTTTTTACCCGGCCATAGTTATGGACAAGTGGGTATTTCATATGAAAACATCCTTTTCGCAGCAGATGCCTTTTTTGGACAAGATGTCCTTCATAAACACAAAATTCCTTTTATTGTGTCGGTTAAAAACACAATGAATTCGTTACATAAATTGATGAAAACAAACTTTGACGGGGCAGTCCCAGGTCATGGTTTATTTGAAGAAAACTATATCGAAACGGTTTCTAAAAATTTGGCACTACATGAATCCATACTTACCGAAATTTCTGAACACATTCAGGAAAAACAAGGCGTTTCATTTCAAGCCTTACAACAATACATCCTCAGTAAGAAAAAAATTGAAGTCCCCCATTTGACGAGCTGGCTACTATTTCGAACATCGGTTACAGCTTATGTAACGCACCTAGTCGATAAGGGCCGTTTCCAACTAACAATACAACAAAATGAGCTTATGGTTTATTGTTTAGATTCATAGCCTTGAACAAGTAATTTTTGATTCTCGATATACTCTACATACAGCACCTCTTGAGGTGTGTGAAACCCATGAGATTTGATTTGTTTTAGAAGCCAATCTTTGTTCTTGTCTGCAATTTTAAGATTATCATAAAGAATTTCTCCATCTAGGATTAAGGAGAGGGGGAGGAAGGGAGAATCAGGTGGTAAATGTAAATCCTTTTTTTGAACGACATCATAAAGGGATTTTTTTAAAACACTCACTGAGCCATCAGATTCAAGAATCGCATACTCACATTCCCCAACAGAAAATACACCTTTGTTGCGCAACATATGCTGTAATTGGTTTAGATCGAGATGGTTTTTTTTTAATTGTTGAAAATCAATCTTCCCATTCTGGATAATAATAGCGGGTGTGCCTTCGATGAAATGACGAAATAGTCTAAATTTTTGTGTAAGGTATTCAGTTATATAAATCAATATTCCCCATAAGGACACAGAGAAAATAATTTCTTTTAATCCTGAATCGGCATCATATAAGGCATTTCCAACAAGCTCTCCCAATATTAAAGCCGAGATAAAATCAAAGGCAGTTATTTGATTGATTTGAGTTTTACCCAGTATTTTCGTTAAAATAAATAAAGAAATAAAGCCGACAATGAGCTCTACTCCTATGCTGCTGAAATTCATTTGCATTCTCCTCAAAGGTATCTCTCAATTTCATTATCGACAAATGAAGTAAGAGACATACGCAGAAAAAAGGCGATTTACATAGAAAAAACGGACACTCAAGAAGGAGTCCGCATTTTTTGGTATGCAATTTTGATGAAAATTGATATTTTTCGAGTAGAAGTGATAATTTTATATAGATAATGTATCAAGAAATCACACGAAAAAACCATCATTTCAGTTTTTTCGTGTGTCAGGAGCAACAAATTTTACGAAAAGAGATTACTTGAAAAATAAGAGAGCACGAGGGATAAATAATCTTCTTTTCTAGATCTGGGCACTAGCGCTATCCTTAAGTGCAGTTCTTTTTCATCGTCTTATGTGGGATACCGGCATCTAAAAACTCACCAGACACTACTTCATACCCGAGTCTTTCATAAAAAGGGATTGCCTGTACTTGGGCATTTAATTTTAATGAGGATGCTCGGGGCTTTGCATACTCTTCAATGGCATTCATTATCATAACGCCGGCCCCTTTCCCCCGGTAAGAAGAAAGCACACAAATACGTTCTACTTTGCCGACCGCATCAACTAATCGGAAGCGGCCTGCGCCCACTGGCTGCTCTTCGTCATACAAAACGAAATGAGTGCTTTTTGTTTCCAATTCATCAATTTCTTCTGCTTCAGAGACACCTTGTTCCGATACGAAAACATGTTTTCTCACGAAAAAAGCATCCTGTAATTCATTTTCGCTTCGTACAATATTCACCTTCATATCTAGCAGTCCTTCCCTAGGCGAAATGTTTCATGAACAGTCCAAGAACCGTTTTCAAGCTGATATAGGAGATGGAAACGATCAATCATTTCCTCTTGATTCACATCTAGCATTCTTAATGATCCATACACATCTGAGTGTTCGTCATTGGAAAGCCCTTGTGCAATAGTGATATGAGGAACAAAGGAGTATTCAGGTAATTCTCCTAACATATCTGGACCATGCATGGCCTTATGTAATGTCTCGAGTTCACTAGTAGGTTCAACTTTCAAATAAATAACATTGTTGACTGGTTGAAATGAGCTGATTTTTGAGACTTTTAAGGAAAAAGGTTCATGTTGATTACTAATTTTTTCTAATTGTTGGCTAAGTTGCTGAATTTGCCCTTCATTCGCATCAAATCCATTCTTAAGGGTGATGTGAGGAGTAATGAGTGCGTAATGAGGGTCATAACGCTTTCGGTAAGAGTTTGCTTGATCTTGTAACTTTTTGGATGGAAAAATAACGATGCCGTAATTCATTCAAAAACCTCCCCGATTCTAATTGATTTAATTGTGTTATTCAATATTATAGCAAAGTTTTTTGAAGATTATAATAGTAGGTTTATAGCATCTTTTTTAATGCTCTTTTTAGATCAGGTTGCCAGTACTTCCAGGTGTGATCTCCATCAAATTCATCGTAAAAGTAATTGAAGCCTTTTCCTTTCATTAGCTCATTCAGTTTTCGATTAGGGGACAAGAAGTCCTGTGTTGTCCCTACTGTGGTTTTCACCTCTGTTTCACCAAGCCCAATAATATGATAAATATCGAGAAGGGACGGTTGTGAAAATTCATTTGCAGCCGAAAACACTTTTTCGTCTACATAAGGAGATTGTAAAATGACTTTACCGAATGTATTAGGATATCTTAACGCTGTTAAAAAGGAAACCGTTGCACCTAATGAATCCCCAATTAAGATGCGACCTAGTCCCATCTGATATGTTGGATAGATTTCATCTAAAAAGGGAACTAGTTCGTGAGCGATGAACCTGATATAGTTCTCGTTTTGCTCACCATCAGGATGATAGTAACTTCTCCGTTGCTGCACACTTTTATAAGGAATTCCAACAATGATGGTATTCTCTATTTCATCGTTTTCTAGTAATTGATCGGCTAAACGGGGTAAACGTCCTAATTGAAAATAATCCTTTCCATCTTGTGCAATGAGAAGGGAGTATTTATATAAAGGAGTATAGTTTGCTGGTAAATAAACAAGTAAAGAGATTTCTTCTTGTAAGCAAGAACTGAAAATAGTTTGTTCTTCGACGGTACCTCTTGAAGTTGACATAAAACATCCTCCAAAAAAATATTATATAAAGCGTTTGCACTGTAAATTGTAGCATAAAAATATACCAATTGCAGAATCAATGATTGTACAAAAAAATTAGAGGAACTAATAGTACATTAATATAATAGTACTGAAAATTCCGGGTAGGGAAAATAAGGCATTGATCCACAGTTTATAAAGGATTTATTAAGCTTTTATCTTTTAAATGCAGTTTGCAGTCTACAAAATACTATATTTGTTTTACTATTACTATTATTATCGGCAAATTAAAAACTTAGAAGAAGTAGCAAGAAGTCAATAGAAATAAGGAGATTCCTTCGTAGTCATGCTGTTTTTTATTGACAAGATTTGATAGTTATATGATAAAATGTATACGGTGAACTGAAAAATTATTAAAGGGGGATATGAATATGAATAAAAAAAGCTTTATTTTGGTAACAGCTTTATTGATGACTGTTTCCATGTTTCTAGCTGCATGTGGCGGCGGATCAAGTAATGGGGAGAGCGGAGAAGTAGACCGTATTACCATTGCTACAGGTGGTACAGGTGGTACATATTTTCCTCTAGGGGGAGCTTTTGCTAAAATTATTGAAGACGAAACAGGTATTGAGTCTAACGCCGAAACGTCAGGTGCTTCAGCAGAAAACATGACAACATTAAAAGATGGCGATATTGAAATTGCATTTACACAAACCGATATTGCAAGTTATGCTGCAAAAGGCGAGCAAATGTTCAAAGAAAAAGTAGATTCAGCTCGTGGAATTGCCACTTTATACCCAGAAACGATTCAAATCGTAACGACAAAAGATTCTGGTATTATGAGTGTTGAAGATTTAAAAGGAAAAGTAATATCGGTCGGTGAAGCAGGTTCTGGTACACGCTTGAATGCAGAACAAATTCTAGAAGTTCACGGAATGACGTTCGATGATATTACCGTTCGCGATTTATCATTTGGGGATTCAACAACAGGTATTCAAGACGGAACGATTGACGCAGCGTTTATTACGTCTGGTACCCCAACTGGAGCGGTTGAAGGACTTGCCGCAACAGAGGACATTACGGTCGTATCTATTTCAGAAGATATGATTTCCAGCTTAATAGACAAGTATCCATACTATGCTCAAGATTCTATCCCAGGTGGAACATACAGCAAACTAGATGAAGAAATTACGACAGTTGCTGTTCGCGCGATGCTTGTAACACGCGAAGACTTACCAGAAGATGTTGTATATGATCTAACGAAAGCCATCTTTGAAAACACAGATCAAATTACACATGCAAAAGGGAAAGTAATCAAAGCGGAAACAGCATTAGAAGGTATGGGTATCGAGTTACATCCAGGTGCCAAAAAGTACTTTGATGAAAAAGGAATTCAATAGTAGATATAGAGTTCTTATGAAGCAGAATAGACCGAATGAAACTTCGGTCTATTCTTTTCTTATGAATGGTGAAACGATCAAAGATTATTGGATGTGTGCGCTTAATTTTTTGGTGCAGTCAGTTATTGATGAAAACTAGGTGAACACAAAATGAAAAAAAAGAGACTTTTCTTCAGTACGTTCCTCCTCCTAACTATCCTTCTATTCCTTCCATTTCGACTAGCTTTGATTATGGAGAGTCGTGAGGATGAATATATTCTTGCTTATTCGCCTGTCAAGATAGGAGAAACGTTTCGTGTCGAATATACTCACTCTATTCATCTTTCTCAAGTGGTAGAGTGGTATAACATAAGCAAAAACCAACACATTGTACAAACAAAATTAACTTATGAAGATATGGCAATTGGCATGCCTTCTTCAGCAGAAGCTGGAGAAGTGTTTACGATGACGACTGATGGTCAATATGAAATTGGAAAGATGAATCGGATTTTTCCATCTATTTCGATGAGAATTGGAAAGGTGAAGGCTAATCATCTTTTGCATATTCAAGACCGAACCTACCCCTTTACTTCATATTTTGAAGGGGGATCTGGGGTGAAGCTATCTGTTGGAAAGTTATCCCTATGGCAAATGTGGAAAGGAGTGAATGTTCATGAGTAACAAGCATGAATCATTATCTGCCCAAGAGCAGAAGCAACTATTAGAGCGTTTTGATCCAGAATCAAACACAAGAGATATTAAGGGTTGGATGGGATGGTTAATTTTCTTAGGTCTTTTAGCTTTTTCGATTTTTCAACTTTTTGCATCTATTTCGCAAATTTTCCCACGACAAACTTTGCTAAGTATTCACTTAGGGTTTGCATTATCATTAATATTTTTGTTATTTCCAGCTCGAAAAAATTCATTAAAAAAAGGGAAGGTTGCTTGGTATGATCTCATTTTAGCTGGAGTTTCTATCGTAGTAGGTTCCTATTTGCCTATTATGCATGAAACCATAGTGAACCGAGTGGGAATAATGACCACAACCGATTTTGTTATCGGATTACTGGCCATTGTTCTAGTGCTAGAAGCTACTAGGCGAGCAGTTGGTATGCCAATTACGGTTATCGCATCCTTATTTTTACTTTACATGTATTACGGGCGTTCTATGCCGGGATTTTTATCTCATCGAGGCTATGACTTGGATGACATAGTCAAGACCATGTTTTTTACAGGTGAAGGTATTCTAGGGACACCTTTATACGTATCGGCTACGTTTATTTTCTTGTTCTTACTATTTGGTTCTTTCTTAGTGAAAACAGGAGTCGGACAGTATTTTAATGACTTAGCTGTGGCGATTGCAGGAAAACGCGTTGGTGGACCTGCAAAGGTAGCAATCTTTTCCTCAGCTCTACAAGGAACAATTAGCGGAAGCTCAGTTGCCAATGTAGTAACATCTGGATCATTTACGATTCCGATGATGAAGAAGCTTGGTTACAAGAAGGAATTTGCTGGGGGCGTGGAAGCAGCTGCTTCCACGGGTGGTCAATTAATGCCTCCAATTATGGGAGCTGCCGCCTTCTTAATGGTGGAGTTTATTGAAGGCATTACGTATTGGGAAATTGCCAAAGCGGCTGCCATTCCAGCACTTCTTTATTTTACTGGGATTTGGATTATGACTCATTTTGAAGCTAAACGTATTGGTTTACGAGGATTAACAGAAGAAGAAATGCCGAATCGGAGAGAAGTATTGAAGAAAATATATTTACTTATTCCGATTTTAACGGTAGTCATTCTTCTTGTTAGCGGGATGAGTGTCATGAGAGCAGCACTTTGGTCAATAGTTTCTACGATTGTTGTAAGCGCCATTCGGAAAGATACCCGTATTGGGTTAAAGAAAGCCATTGAAGCCCTCGTTGACGGAGCACGAACAGCTCTTGCGGTAGCAGCTGCCACGGCTTGTGCTGGGATAATTGTCGGCGTTGTCACGAAGACTGGACTTGGTTTAACACTGGCTAACGGTCTGGTTGATTTAGCTGGAGATTTAGCTAGTTCTGAAAGCGGAAAATTATTATTAACCCTTTTCTTTACCATGATTGCGTCCATTATCTTAGGTATGGGTTCGCCAACAACCGCTAACTATGTTATTACATCTACCATTGCAGCACCGGCGATTATTTTATTAGGTGCACCAGAACTTGCAGCCCATTTGTTTGTCTTTTACTTTGGGATCATTGCGGATATTACTCCACCTGTTGCCTTAGCGGCCTTCGCTGCTGCCGGTGTTTCAGGCGGAGAACCGATACGAACGGGAGTTAGTGCTGCAAAACTAGCCATTGCAGCGTTTATCATTCCGTATATGTTTGTTCTATCTCCGGAGTTGTTAATGATCGATACTACCATACCAAATTTACTTTGGATTATTTTTACAGCTGTAACAGGAATGATAGCAATTGGAGGCGGAATGATCGGTTTTTGGTACCGAAAGCTTCATTGGGTTGAAAGAATCATCAGCGTCATTGCAGGATTATTACTGATTTATCCTCAAATCCATACGGATTTTATCGGACTAGCTGTATTTGTCGGTATGCTTGTTCTACAATTTATGACAAAAGAAAAGAAAAACCAAACATTATCAGAAGCATAAAATCAACCTCTAGGATCTTCCTAGAGGTTTTCTTGTATTTAAAATTAGGGTGTGGAATTAGGCTGAAAAGGATGTGTCTGAATGAGGAAGGGGTTGAGTGGCGAGTATATTGGCCAATGAAAACGTCCGAATTTCTTTTCTAATTAAACAATAAGCTCGAATATGTGTATTAGAGATGGACGTAACGATTACTTTTCTTTTTGTACACACTCCATTCTTGGAATGGTAAATCATTTCAAGTGCAATTTTCCTAGATTTTGAAGTATAGAGATCCTTCATGATACATCACCTCCGTTGTATATAAATAGTATATACGAACATTTGTTCTTTATTCAATCAAAATGAAATGCATTAAAAATTCATTGACATTGCTAAAAAATAAATTATAATAATAAATGTACTGAATCATTCTGATCTGATAGTTCAGCGGGAGAATACGTCCTTGACAGGGACGGGGTCGGGGGTTCGAATCCCTCTCAGATCATACCATTTGATGAGCTTCCATCCTTTATGTACCAAGGGGTGGAGGCTCTTTTTGGTTTGGACGATATTCCTTCGTTTATTCTCGAAAGGAGCTATTGTTCACAAGTCCAATTGAGTTCTTCTTCAAAAATTTCTGCCACTTCATCTTGGGTATTGGGAAGTAAGTGTGCCAAGGTCAGGAAGGTAATCTTAGGATTGGCGTGTCCAAGGCGAGTGGCCACTCTTACGGAATCAATCCCTTTTGAGAATAAAATAGATGCATGGGTGTGGCGTAAATCATGAAAACGAACTCTTTTAACTTCAGCGTTATCGCAAATTCTTTTCATCACACGTAAAAGATTCCTGGGATCTTGGTGCTTTCCCATTTCTGTTGTAACAACCATGTTGGAGTTATGATAGGTAGGACCTAAGCGATTTTTCCAGTGCATTTGCTTTTTTTTGTGTATTTCGAGCTCTGTCATTACTTGGCTCAACATCTCGTGCTCATCAAGTTCCATAAGAAGTTTTGCTAGTGCTTTTTCTGCATCCTTTTTTCTTTCAAAGCCTCCTTTTGTCTTTTGCATTCGTTTCCCTGTCACAGAATTCTTTCCAATCTCCTCTTTGTAACTATAAGTGTTTCCTCTCTTAGTAATAGTTCCTTTCATACTAAACTCCTCCTACTCTTTTAGGTAGCCTAAATGTGGTAGAAGTGAGTGTTAATGGTGTTTCAAATATATTAAGTACTTTAGAAGGTCATCCATATAATCCATTTGAAGAAGGATATAAAGGAAGTATAATTAATCAGTACATGAATACTTGTTCTTCAATGGGTATATTTATGGTATTTTTGTTTCAGGAGTACTTGTTGGAACACTATTAGCTATTAGATTCAAAGGAAGTGAAAACGACACTAATGATACAGATATCGTAGTAAAAGAGTAGCATTCCATTGGTGGCTTCTCTTATATAGGAACACCCAAAATTTTTAAATGATCACAAAAAACGCCCAATATTTAGGGCGTTTTTGTCTTAATGGATGCTTTTTCTTCAACAAATAGCGTCCGTTTACAAAATGTGGTTTTAATAAGGATAACACTGATAGATTCGAAACAAATTTGTACTGTATCGGCTATTTTGGAATTTAAATAAAGTCATGATGTTTATAAAAAAGTTACTCCGTTTTCACTCTTCGGTTATGGTTATCTAAAGGAGTGTCTTGTCTGAAAAAATGATTGTAAGATTTGAGTGTGTTTAAAATAATTGGTCTTAGGTAAAATGGCAGCATTAAATAGGAGAATGTTGTTTAATCCATTTGTAAATTATTACTTCTGAAATACCATATTCGCTAGATAATTGACTGACGGGTGTACCCGAGCGATAAAGCACGACTACTGTTTATTTGAATTCTTGGCTATAACTTTTTTGACTCATAATACGGACACGTCCTCTCGTTATTTCAATAGTAATACTTAACTAAGTTGTGTCCATACATCTATACTACATTCACACTTTATTAGTTCTAAATGTATTTACAATATATTTTGCCCGTGGTAAACTTTTATGCGTGAAAGAAACATTGTATCGCATAAGGCATAGGATTTATTAGTAAACCTAACCATGTTTAATGATTTTTTTACATAAAAAATCCCTAAGAGTCAGAAAGGAGGTATCTTATGAAAAATGAAATTGATAAAGTAGGGGGTTTTTCATCTCTTATTGTTTTAATGCGTATTCTTTTTGGGGTAGGTTGGTTACTAGCAGGAATAACCAAAATTACTGAAAAATTATGGTTTAAAGAGCCAAGTTTATTTTTGAGAGAATATCTATTAGATTCTTTACAAAAGTCTAATGTCCCATCTTTTTATAAGTTTTTTCTAGAAAATATAGCTTTAGAACAAGTAATGGTGTTGAATTATGTTATCCCAATTGTCCAAATTATACTTGGAGTATTCCTTTTATTCGGTTTATTTACCATTCCTTCTATTTTTATTTGTCTCTTTATGCATATAAATTTCATTCTTTCTGGAAATATGAATTTAATGAGTCTTGTGCTTTATACAAGTGCATTTTCATTAATAATTTTCAAGTCAGATGTGTATTATCTCAGTCTCGATAAATACTTTAAGCTAAATACTCTTTTGAATTTCAATAGGAAACAAAGAGGAAAAACAATGTCCGTACTACCTAACAAAGATAAAATAACTATTAATTCATAAACCTGAATTAAACTAAAAACTATTCTCTCGTTGAGTTATGACCAAGAAAGGTTTAAAAAAGGGTCCTGACAAGGAATAAATCCCACCTATAACCCTTTTTTCTCGTATTATATCCTAGTCAGGAATATCTCCCTCGATTGGTTGTGGAACATTTTCTAAATCGATCATATATTTTAAACGCACTGAAGAAACTATACGTTAAGACATAAACGATCAATGACTTCCTCGGGCTTTTGGTTAATTTCAGAGATGAAAGCTTGAACATTCTTTCTAATGTCAGCCACAGAGCTATAAAAAAATTGTAAATGACAGATGTTTTCAACCATTTCCACAAGCCTTCGATTGGATTTAATTGAGGGCTAAATGGTGATAAAAAAACGAAAGCTAATCGATCTTCGTGTTGCTCTAAGAAGGGTTGAATCAATTTTGCATGGTGGATCCTTGCGGAATCAAGAACCATCACAATTTTACCTGTAGGATATCGTTTTAGTACATTTTCAAGAAAACGAAGAAATGTTTCAGCATTAAATTGTTCTTCTTCCATACAAGCGACAGAGTCTTTTTCATAATCTAATACACCTAAAAGCTTCACACTTTGGTGTTTACCATAAGTAGGTATAATTCTTTACTCTCCTTTTGGAAACCATGTGTAGCCAATCGTTAAATAATCACGAATAGAAGACTCATCTTCAAATAAAAGTGTATCAAGCTCTCCATTTTCTAGTTTTTTTTAAAACCGCTAAGTGTCTCTCGAAGCGCATTTTGTTTTTTTGGTATGCTTTCTCTAGCGTGTAAGTAAGTCTGGTATGACTAAATCCTAGTCGGTGTAGGAGCTTTAGAACACCTCGCTTTGAGTAAGTCAAGCCAAACTCACGCTTCATCCACTCACTTAAAAGTGGACTTGTCCAGTTCATCGTTGTTTCAAAACCTACTTCTGCTGGCGTTTTTTTTTTCACCTGTCCCGAATTTTTTCACTTGTTCAGTCGTTAGGTGGCGTGGAGTACCTGGAGAATAGCTCATCTCTAATCAATCCACTCCATTTTCACGGTATCGTTTGATGTAATTCCCGATAGTAGATGTGCTGTGTCCCCTTCGTTCAGCTGTTTTTTCGAACCGAAAACCCTTTTAGGTGAAATAGCCACAATGTATACGAAAAGAGCCTTTTATTAAAGCAATCTTCCTATCCCATACAAGAATATAAGAACCACTATCTCGCATATAAAAACACTTCCTTAACAAGTAATGCCTTTGAATATGTGCTTAGAATTTAGATTATTCAAGCAAATAAACTTTAAATGGAAAAAGATACACGTATAATGTGTAAAGGGGGTATATTCGGGAGGGGAGAAGATGCTGAAAAGGAAGTATTAGGTCTAATTGGTAACGTATTTTGAACAGGAAGGAAATTCATCAGATATTTTAGAAAGAACGGTGAAATAAGTGAAGAAGTGGATGTAAAAGTGAAAGAGCAATGAATATACGTCCATAGTACATTTTTTATAGCAGTTTTAGATGAAAACGTAGTTGATATAGTTTTTCTATTTAAATATGAATCTGATAAGGCGATTCCCAACAGTCCTGACGGAGTAGAGTCAGTAAACAGGATGACAGCTCAACAACCCTAATGCTCCCTATTTTGTAAAAGTGAGTATTAAAAGGGCTGAGATCATTAAGAGTGCAAATATTGCCTTGTGAGGTTTGATAGGGAGGAAGTATGAATAAAAACATTTACATAATAAGGCATTGTGAAGCTATTGGGCAATCTTCTGATTCAAAATTAACAGAAAATGGATTTATTCAAGCGGGTGAATTATCTGATTTTTTATTAGATTTTAGAGTTGATAGAGTTATTTCCAGTCCATTCTTACGAGCTATTCAAACGATAAAGCCATTTGTCGAGAACAAGAATATAGAAATTGAAATGGATAGTCGATTAAGCGAACGTGTCCTTGGTTCAATCTTTTTTCCAGATTGGATGGATAAACTGGAAGCTACATTCAATGATATGTATTTAAAGTATGAAGGTGGAGAATCGAGTATCGAAGCCAGGAATCGAATTGTAGAAGTTGTAACTGATATTTTGGAAAGTAATTCTGAAAATACGATTATCGTGGCACATGGAGGAATTATATCCCTATTATTAAATCACTATAATCAGAATTTTGGCTTTGAGCAATGGAAAAGTTTGAGTAATCCAGACGTGTACCAATTGAGAATTTTTAAAAATGAATTCCAAGTTAAACGATTATGGATAGAATGATAGAGTAAAAAAGACCTTCAATATGTTTTGAAGGTCTTTTGTGTGATATTTAATTAGAAACTGAACAAGTCTGATGCTGAACGATCCGTTTCCTTTGTTCTTTGAGCATAGATGCAGCCGTAATTCTTGTAGTGATATGCCCTAATCTGTCATTTATTGTTTAAGGTCTATTCTTTGTGACGATAAGTAAGTGGCTGATGCGTGGCGAAGGTCGTGTGGTCGGATATACTGAAGTTTATTTCGTTTTAAAAATCTTATCCATTTTGTTCTTGCGTAAGATTCATAGTAAGGTAGACAAAATTCGTTTGCAAATACAAAGAAGTAGTTACCACACCACTTGTCTTGTAGTAATTCTTTTTCTCTAAATCGCTGTGCTTGGAATCTTTTAAAGAGCGGAATCAAATTTGAAGGTAATGTGATTTCACGAATAGACCCCTTTGTCTTCGGATCTTTTAGTAGGAATCTCCCTTCTTTTATGTGTACCAATGGTTGATTCATCGTTAGTTGCATTGATTTAAGCGAAGTGGCAGAGGAAAAGTTTGATGATTTCATACTCGAAGGAAAGGCAGAAAAAGGAAATTGAGTATCACGCAAATACAGTATTTGTGTGATAAATTTTTTTTTTTACTTTATCTGTCGTAGTAAATAGGGTATACTCAAATTACTACGACAGATGAAGTGAATATTATTAATTGCGGTAAAACCTAAAAGGGTATGAACTATGAGAAAGGAGAATATATTTGATTAGCAGTGATGTTATGCGAGGTTATAATGACACAATTATTCTCTATATGTTATTGGAAAATGATTCTTACGGATATGAAATCTCAAAGAACGTAAAAGAACTATCACATGAAAAGTACATCATAAAGGAAACAACATTATATTCAGCATTCAATCGTTTGTTGAAAAACGGTTACATTGAATCATTCTATAAAGATGAGACATTTGGGAAGAGGCGGACCTATTATAAGATTACACGATCAGGGATTAACTATTATAAAGAAAAGTGTAAAGAATGGGAGTTAACAAAGGAAGTAATTAATAAATTTATTAAGGAGGAGTTTTAAGTGGATACCATTATTAATTATTTGAACAATATGTTTGCACATTTGCCAAAGACTAAAGAAATGGAAGCATTGAAAGAAGACATGCTAACCAACATGGAAGACAAATATTATGAATTGAAAAGAAGTGGGAAGTCAGAAAACGAAGTAATCGGAATCGTTATGTCTGAGTTTGGTAATATTAATGAGTTAATAAAGGAATTTGACATAGATCATAAAGAGAAAACCGGAGATCTTCCAATTCTATCAGAGGAAGAAGTAAACGATTATTTGGAGGCAAATAAAAGATATAGTATGTTCATTGGTATGGGTGTAGGTTTGTGTTTGATTGGCGTATCTTTGTTATTGTTATTTACTGAATTAATAGGCGTGCGGATCTTTACAGGTATTTCACAAGAAGTAGGGGGTTTTGTCGGAGTCATTTCGTTACTTTCACTTGTGGCTGTAGCGGTTGGTATGTTCATCTATGCAGGAATGGGCTTAGATAAGTACAAGCAAATAGAATTTCATTTTGAATTGCCTGTTCATGTGAAAAACTCTATTGAAAAAGAATATGATTCTTTTCGCTCCACCTATACAATGTCACTAATTACCGGTGTGGTTTTGTGTATCTTGTCGCCACTTTATTTAATGATAGCTGCAGCTTTTAATACGGATGCAATTAGCTATGGAGTAGTAGTACTTTTGCTTATCATTGCTGTAGCTGTTTATATATTAATATATTTTGGTTTGAAAAGAGAAAGCTATCAAAAGCTATTAAAAATTAATGAATACTCCATTCCAAAACATACAAACAAAGTAATAGGTGCCTTTGCAGCAATTTTATGGCCTTTTACTGTTATTCTTTTCTTGATTAGTGGGTTTATCTTTCACTTATGGTATATTAATTGGATTTTGTTCCCTATTGCAGGATTATTATTTGCAATGTTTAGTGGTGCATACTCAATTATGAAAGAAAAAGATTAATAGCCAAACCGAATTAATAAAAGCCAGTATGCTTAAAATAAAATAAAATAAAATAAAATAAAATAAAATAAAATAAGATTCTATTCAAAGAGCATGGTAAATTAATTATCTTTTTGTACCTCGACGAAAGGGAGTAGGTGTTGAGAACTGTAGGATAATTTGATTATAAAGGAAGACACTTCTCCACTTTTATATCTGCAATTTCTACTCATTCCATATGAAATATGATAACACTTGGAGGAAACTTCAACTTCAATGAAATGATATGGTAATCATTCTTAAAATCAAGAGACGATGAATTTAGATACCGTACCTTACCCATTTCCTATAGAGCATTAGTGGTTTGGAGTGGAGGCACCTTTTCTTCGTCTTACAAAAGGAACGGAACAGCCCTTTTGGTCGACACGGCTACATGGGTATCAGAAAATGCCAACTAAACATTTATTTCCAAATTTCTAGTCGTTTTTTGTTGGTTGGACAAATTACAAATAGTTTTATGCAATACTATAGATATTCACTAAAGACTTTTCCGGCATATTACGCTACAATGAATTCGTCGGTAGTTTCATAGGGTTTCATTAATTACATATTTCGATCAACAAATAGGTGCCTTTATGATGAAGGTTAAAAGGGAAGCTGGTGAAAATCCAGCACGGGCCCCGCCACTGTAAACGTTTAGCAATGCTATAGTCCACTGTGTGAAACAAGCATGGGAAGGAACAGCACTGCGTTTGAGACGTGAGTCAGGAAACCTGCCTATTTGTTTTTTAGGATTCTGCGAGGAAAGAATGCTTAAAGTCATATTTAGTGCAATTAAATCTCACGCCTTCTGTCTATTCGGATGGCTGTAGATTTGTTCATTTATTGAATGTCCTTAAGCGTCTTTTCTGTGTTTACTCAGGAAGGCGTTTTTTTATTGGAGACAAAGAGGAGGCAACGATGAATAAAATGGTGAAGCAAAGAGGTCTGACATTAGTGTACACAGGAGATGGTAAAGGCAAGACTACGTCTGCGATAGGGTTGGCGGTACGAGCAGTCGGAAGAGGGATGAGGGTGAAGGTCCTTCAGTTTATCAAATCCCCTGAGCGTAGCTACGGAGAGCAGCTTGCTCTTAAGAAGCTTGGTGTGGAGATGGTCCAGTTAGGCATAGGTTTTACATGGACAAAAACACCAGAAGAGCACAGGGACGCATTGCGGCTGGGCTGGCCGATAGCTAAAGAAGTCGTGATGAGTGGGGAATACGATGTTGTTATTTTGGATGAGTTGAACAATGCTCTCGCAATTCAGAGCTTTCAGGTAGACGACGTTCTTCCAATAGCTGAAGTTCTTGAACTTATCCAGAACAAGCCAAAACACGTTCACCTTTTGATCACCGGTCGGGATGCACATGAAAGAGTAAAAATGTCAGCTGATTTGGTTTCTGTCATTGAAGCTGAAAAACATTATTACAACGAAGGGGTCTCGGCAGTTAAAGGAATTGAATTTTAACCGAAGGGAGAAGATGCCATTGTGACAAACTGAAGAATGGTCATTGTTGTCCACACGCATATCCAATTTATTTCCGAGCTGGAGCTGGTTGAGAACTGGATACAACGTTGTTTGGAGGGGAGATTTATGTTTAAAGGAACACCAATCATGGTGCAGGGAACGCATTCAGATGCCGGGAAAAGTGTGATTGTTACCGCCTTGTGCCGCATTTTTGCGCAAGACGGATATCGGACAACACCGTTTAAATCCCAGAATATGTCGCTCAATTCCTATATTACGTCTGATGGAAAGGAAATCGGAAGGGCGCAGGGAGTACAGGCGGAAGCGGCAGGTGTAGTAGCGACGACGGAAATGAATCCAATTCTGATCAAGCCGACAGGAGACTATCAATCACAAATTGTCGTGAACGGTGTACCTTTTCAAAATATGAAAGCCGGCGAGTACCGACAGGATTTTTATGAAAAAGGATTGCAGTTGATTCAGGAATCGTATTCCCTACTTAAAAAAGATTATGACTGTATTGTAATAGAAGGGGCAGGGAGTCCTGCAGAGATTAACCTAAACGATCGTGAACTCGTCAACATGCGTGTTGCCCGGCTAACCAATGCACCAGTCATTCTCGTAGGGGATATCGAAAAGGGTGGAGTGTTTGCCAGCCTCGTCGGAACGTTACAGCTCTTGGAAAAGGCGGACCGCCAAAGGGTAATTGGTATTGTCATCAATAAGTTCAGGGGTGATGTATCGTTGCTTACGCCCGGCTTGAGTTGGCTAGAGGAATATACAGGGGTTCCTGTTCTTGGTGTTGTTCCGTATGTAGCGGATTTGAACATTGAGGCAGAGGATTCGGTCATTCTCGACAGTTACACCTCAACTAGGGATTCAACAAGAGAATTGGACATTGCAGTCATTCGGTTTCCTTTTATATCTAATTTTACAGATATCGATCCTTTCTTTAGCGAACCGGATTGCCATGTGCGATATGTTCAAAAAGCGGAAGAGTTAGGTGAGCCTGATATGGTGGTGTTACCGGGTAGTAAAAATACATTAAGCGACCTACTTTTTTTACACGATAGTGGATTGGCGAACCGTATTTACACACTGTCAGAGCAAGGAACGGCTGTTTTCGGCATATGTGGAGGCTATCAGATGCTAGGGGATAAGGTAGTGGACGAGCATGGTATGGAATCGTCAATGAAGGTGGTTGCTGGGCTGGGGCTGATTCCGGCGGTGACATTTATTTCAAAAAAAAAGACAACACTTTTGTCTAAAGGTATAGTAACGTTTAGTCAAAAAGAATTACTGGTAGAAGGATATGAGCTTCATATGGGAGTGACGGAACAGAAGGAAGAATTGTCTCCGTTTATAGAACTGCCCGGGAGAGCTGAAGGTGTCCAGTGCGATAATATTACCGGGACATACTTTCATGGGATTTTTCACAATGATGAATTCCGGGAAATGTGGTTAAATTCTCTGAGAGTAAAGAAAGGACTTGAACCCATTGAAAACCGAATTTCTTTTGCGAGATTAAGGGAGGAGTCCTTTAATAAGCTTGCAGATGTGGTTAGGGAGCATCTTTCGTTAGAGTTGATTTATAAAAGAATGATAGATTTTCAAAGAGAAGAGAGTGATAAACATGATTCGCCGTTTTAACATAGAACCTGTCAATAAGGATCAAGGAGACAAAATACAGGGCTATTTAGACACTTTGACCAAACCGCAAGGGAGCCTAGGGATAGTAGAAGATATCTCCATTCAGCTCGGGCAAATCACCAGCAATGACTTTCCGGTAGTTACGCCACCAGGCATTATCGTGTTTGCAGCCGATCATGGTGTAGCGGCTGAAGGAGTTTCAGCCTATCCTCAGGAAGTGACGGTCCAAATGGTTCACAATTTTCTTAACGGGGGAGCAGCCATCAATGTGCTTGCAAAGCAGATTGGGGCAAGAATCGAGATTGTTGACATGGGGGTAGCAAGCGATTTGCAAAGAGAGGGCCTCCATATCAAAAAAGTACGACATGGTACAGGCAATTTTCTAAAAGAGGACGCAATGACACGAGAAGAAGCTATTCGAGCAATAGAGGCTGGAAGTGAGGTGGCAACGAAGGTATTAAATGATGGTGTGAAATGCCTCATCATTGGGGAAATGGGAATCGGAAATACGACGAGCAGCAGTGCTGTACTTGCAGTTTTAAGCGGGCTGGATGTATCCCAAGTGGTTGGTGCTGGAACAGGAATTTCAGATGAAAAACAAAAAAATAAGCGGGACGTGATCCGCCAGGCAATCGACATGCGGCAACCTGATCAGGGAGATCCAATTGATATTCTTTCCAAACTCGGTGGTCTGGAAATTGCCGGGATGATCGGCGCCATTTTAAAAGCTGCGGAACAGAAAACGCCTGTTTTGATAGACGGATTCATCAGTACGATTGCTGCTCTTCTCGCAGCAGAGTTACACAATGAAGTTAAAGATTATCTTTTTATCGGCCACCAATCACAAGAAGTAGGGCATCAGCATGCTATCAAACTATTAGAGAAAACACCTATCTTAAACTTAAGTTTAAGACTAGGTGAAGGGACAGGTGCTGCTCTGGCATACCCCGTACTCCAAGCTGCAACGAATATCTTAAAAGAAATGTCCACGTTCACCGCTGCTGGTGTAAAGGGAAAATTATAGTGAAATAAAAATTTACAATATTGGAAAATTACATTATAATAACGAAAGAATAAAAAAATGAATATTACGACAAATAGGTTCCTTTCATGTTCAGAAATCGTACTGGACATGGAAGGTGAAAAGGGAAGTTGGTGTAAATCCAACACGGTCCCGCCACTGTAAGCGTTGAGGAAAGCTGTAAGAGTCCACTGTACACGATAAAGGTGTATGGGAAGGCACAGCGGACCAGTGAAGCGTAAGTCAGGAGACCTGCCTATCTTGTTATTTAAGCTCCTTCGAGGAAAAGGGTGTTTAAAGTACGGAGTTTCCTTGTATATGGATTTGCGATAGCAATCTAGCATACTCGGGATACATAGGTGCTTTTGGACATTCAACGCTTCCTTTGGAATGCGTTTTTTTATTTGAGTAAAATGTTAAAGGGGAAAAGAATTATGAATCAGTTAAAACAAAAATGGGGGATTTTCAGTTTTGTCCTTATCCTGACTTTGGGTATTATAACTGGCTGTGGAACCTCAACAAATGAAAAAAATAAATCCGTTAATGGAAACTCTAATGAACAGGAGTCGGGTCAGGAACAGGCGCAAGAGTCAGAGACAGCCTTTCCTGTCACGATTGTCGATGATGCTGGTTCAGAGGTTACCTTGGATGAAGAACCAAACACGATTGTTTCCATGCAACCAAGCAATACGGAAATAGCTTATGCGCTTGGATTGGGAGAGAAAATGGTCGGGGTTTCGGATTTTGCCAACTATCCTCCGGAAACGGCAGATGTACAAAAAGTGGGTGGTCAGGATATGAATGTGGAATCAATCTTGACCCTTCTACCTGATGTTATTTTTGTTACTGATTACCATCAACAGAACCACAAGGATATTTTAAAACAGTTTGAGGGAGTGGGTATTAAGGTAATCGTCATCGGTAGCGAATCTTCATTTGCAGATGTTTATGAGACGATGGAGCTAATCGGGAAAGTTACAGGTAAGACAACTGAAGCAGAAGCGCTGATTACCGATATGAAGGACCGCCTTATTGCTGTTAAGAAGAAAGCAAAGGAAGTAACAGATATGAAGAAGGTGTGGGTGGAGGTATCGCCTGCACCTGACATTTACACAACTGGGCAAGGAACGTTTATGCACGAGATGCTCGAATCCATCCAGGCGGAAAATGTGGCAGGTGACCTGGAGGGGTGGGTAAAACTAACGGAAGAGGAAATCGTCCAGTTGAACCCGGATGTCATAGTCACTACCTATGGCTATTATGTGGATAATCCGAAAGAAGGAGTTATGGCTCGTTCTGGTTGGTCCGAGGTTCCTGCCATCAAGGACGGAGAGGTATATGATGTGGACAGCGATACGGTAACTAGACCTGGACCTCGTCTCATTGAGGGAGTGGAAAATCTTGCGAAGCTTATCTATCCAGAGGTTTATAAGAAATAAATTTGTTTGGCTTTATATCGGGTGTGGAGGGTTTGTACTTGGTACAGCCCTCCTTGGTTTATTGAACAGCAGTGTTTATCTCCCAGTACCAACTATTTTACATATTTTATTTGAGAATATGTTTGGGTTTGGGTGGCTCGTTGATGTTCCGAAAAATGAAGTAATGATTATCTGGAATATCCGATTTCCAAGGGTGCTTCTTGCCATGATTGTGGGGGCATCTCTGGCACTTGCAGGGGCAGCATTTCAGGGCTTGCTACGAAATCCTTTGGCAGATCCCTATACAATCGGGGTTTCCTCCGGGGCAGCTCTTGGGGCAGTTGCGGTGATATTCTTTAACATTACCATTATAGGATTAGGAAGCTTCACCCTTCCAGTGGTATCCATCATAAGCGGATTGGTGTCCCTTCTGTTTGTGTTTGGATTGGTACGATTAAGTAACAGGGGACTGGCAATAGAAACGATTATCCTTGCAGGAATCATCACCAGCGCATTCATCGGTTCCATTATTTCGTTGATTATCGCACTTGGTGATAAGGAATCTATGACGCAGATAATATACTGGCTGTATGGAAGTGTCGGCATGAGAGGTTGGGGGCATGTGCAGCTAATTTTTCCGTTTATGATTTTGGGAGCTGCTTTGTTGTTCATACATATTCGTGAACTAAATGCGATGGCGCTCGGGGAAGAGGCAGCTGATCATATTGGGGTGAATGTGAAGAGGGGAAAGATTAGGATTCTCCTAGGTGCATCTTTATTAACTGGATCAGCTGTTGCTGTGTCGGGTTCCATTGGATTTGTAGGATTGGTGATTCCCCACTTTGTCCGACTGATGACAGGTCCTAATCACCGCCATGTGCTTCCACTGTCCATGCTAATTGGTGGAGGATTTCTCGTATTAGCTGACTTAATGGCGAGAACGTTGATTGCACCAAAGGAACTTCCAATCGGAGTCATCACAGCCTTAATTGGAGCGCCGATTTTTGCCGTTCTTTTAGTAAAGGAAAGGATTGGAAGGGGGCGGAGCAATGATTAAGATAAAGAATTTGGTTGGAGGATATAGTGCAAGAGACCCTATTATTAGAGGGGTAAATCTAGAGATTTTTCAGGGTGAGTTTTTTGCGTTACTCGGCCCAAATGGAAGTGGGAAGACAACTTTATTTAAACTGGTCACCGGCCAGCTTCAGGTTTTCGAAGGGGATTTGCTACTTGCAGGTAAGTCTGTTTCATCTTTGTCAAAATTGGAAAAGGCGAAAATGGTGGCGGTGCTGACCCAGGAGATTCATGTCTCGTTCGACTACACAGTGGAGGAAATCATCAGCCTTGGTCGGTATCCTCATCAAAAAGGTCTCCTGAAAAGTTTATCTGCTAAAGATAAGGAAATCATGCTTCAGGTAATGGAAGTAACGAACATCACGAGGTACGCTAATAAACAGTTCAGAAAACTGAGCGGTGGGGAGAAGCAACGGGTGTTACTCGCTAAAGCGCTGGCTCAAGAACCAGAAATTCTTTTACTGGATGAACCGACAAACCATCTTGACATTAAGCATACTTTTCATATGTTGGACCTTATTAAAGAATGGCAGAAGACAAAGGGTCTGACTGTCTTTGCGATTCTACATGACTTGAATATTGCCTCCCTATACGCCGATCGCCTTGCCCTTTTACATAATGGATTATTTCTGGAAGTGGGCGATGCGGAAACACTTCGGAAAGAGAAACAGTTGAAAGAGGTGTACGAAGTGAAGATTGGGGCTGATTCCCATCCGGTCGTTCCGAAGCCTCAGCTTTTCATGACGCCAAAATTTGTAGAGGAAAATGAAAAGGTCAGGTTTAGCAATAACTTTACGTTCCAACAGGACGATGCATGCCTACATATTCAATCCAGCCTCCCTCTCCGTACCATTTCCAATGGGGTAGTGGGAGATGGGATCCAGTGGCACAAGCATTTTTGTAATTTTCATGTGAATAAAAATTACAACTGCAGCGATCCGGTAAGGGATATAGAGGAATGGCTAGTAGTGAAGGGGATTCCCCCAGAACAGACGGTCGGGATGATGACGGCCGTTCATCTCGCTGACGTGGTGGTAAGGAAGAAAGTAGTGGAGGACCTTGAATTTATGGTAGTTGTAACAGCCGGAGTGGGAAATGCGGTGGATATTACGAATGCAAAATGGTGCCCAGCTCCTTTTACGGTAGGCACTATAAACACCATGGTATTCATCAATGGCCATTTATCCGATAGCGCATTGGTCAACGGACTGATGTCAGCCACAGAAGCCAAAGTGAAAGCCCTAAATGATCTGAATGTGAAGGATCCCCAGACTGGAACGATTGCATCAGGCACTTCGACAGATGCAATGGTACTAGCAGTGACGCAACAAGGGGAGCGAACTCCTTATGCTGGCTCCGGTACGCTCCTTGGCATAGGAATTGGTCATATTGTCTATGAAGCAGTGAAAGAAGCTCTTTTGAAATACTGGAATCGAGTAGAAACTAATGATAGATAATTTTTTTATAGGACTCATAATAATATTGGGAGCTGTTTTACTGGACTTCATTCTCGGAGATCCACGTTGGTTACCGCACCCAGTCGTGCAAATGGGAAGGTTTATTTCGCTGTTGGACAGAAATTGGAATAAAGGGATCAATCGAAAAGCGAAAGGAGTAACCCTTACATTGACCATCGTAATTACTGTTTATGGTCTTACCCTTCTCATGGTCTACTTAGCAAATTTACTTCACTTATGGGTTGGTGTGGCAGCCGAAATCTATTTCACTTTCACCACCATCGCAATAAAAGGGTTGAAAGATGCAGGCAGAAGCGTATTTAAACCATTGAGTGTGGGGAATCTGGTCGAGGCGAGAAAGTGTTTAAGTATGATAGTCGGCCGTGACACTGAAAAGCTTTCGGAAAGTGAAATTGTCAGAGGAACAGTCGAGACAGTTGCTGAGAATACTGTGGACGGAATTACTGCTCCACTATTTTGGGCAATGGTCGGCGGTGCACCCTTGGCAATGGCTTACCGAGCTATAAACACACTTGACTCCATGGTCGGCTATAAAAATGATCTATATAAAGAGTTCGGTTGGGCCTCGGCAAGATTGGATGATTTGGCAAACTTTATTCCAGCAAGACTAACCGCTCTTACCATGTGGCTTTCTTCGTTTTTTATAAAAGGTTCAAGAAGCTTTGAGGCATGGACAATCGCGCTGAGAGATGCTAAGAAGCATCCCAGTCCTAACAGTGGATGGTCGGAAGCGATGACGGCAGGGCTGATTGGAATTCAACTGGGTGGTGTCAATTACTACAAAGGAATAAAGTCTGACCGAGCAACGATGGGGGAAGCTTTGACACAGCTTAAACCAACTGACATTACTAAGAGCATTTACTATATGCACGGAGGCTGGATAGGTTTTGTATTACTAGGAACAATCTTTTTATTATTACTGCATTTGGTTGGAGGGGGATGATGGAATGAACTGGCCAGAACACGGGGGGCAGCCTGCACAAATGAAAAAGTTATTTCATTTGAAGAAGGAAGTCGAGGTCTATGATTTCAGTGCAAACCTTAATCCGATAGGTCCACCGAAATGGTTAAAGGAAGAAATGGAGAAGCAGTGGCAAAAGCTCATGTGCTACCCTGACCCTCATTATTCCAGCAGCAGGGCTACTTTGGCACGAATCGAAGATGTTGATGAGGATGAAATCCTTTTAACAAACGGTGGGGCAGAAGCTATTTTCCTTGTTGCCAAATATTTCGAAGGGAAGAGGGCGGGGATAGTGCACCCGGTCTTTTCCGAATATGAACGAGCGTGTAGACATTACCATCTGGATGTGACAGATGTCTTGGTGTCAGCAGAAGACGACTTTCAATTGCCCGTGAACAAGATTGTAGAGCTCATGTCGGATATAGATGTCCTATTTCTTTGTCGCCCCAATAATCCAACCGGTATGGTTGTGCCGAAAAATGAAATGAAAATCCTGCTCGAGCAGGGATTAATCAGCCATACTTATTTAGTGGTAGATGAAGCATTCGTCGACTTTATTCCATCCGAGTCGTTGGGGCCACTGTTGAAGAATTATCCCAATATGGTTTTGTTGCGGTCTTTGACGAAAATGTACACCATTCCTGGTCTTCGACTGGGCTATATCATGGGGGGGAGTAGGATTGTAGAAGTGTTAAAAAAGGAACAGATTCCCTGGAGTGTCAATGCAATAGCGGATGCGGTGGCACCTCGCCTTTTAGAAGATAAGGAGTTTTTGATACGGACCTTTGAGTGGCTTCGTGAGCAGACAGATGTGTTGCGGACCTTTTATGAAGGTCAGGATTTTTATATGTCTCCAACTTGTGTGAATTTCTATCTAATGCAGGATCAAAAAAATCCGAATCAGATGGAGGAACTTTTCAACTTTTTGTTGAGGAACGGGATATTAGCAAGGCATACCCATAACTTCAAAGGACTAGGCGGTCGTTTTTTAAGATTTTCCATTCGGTCGGAAGATGAAAATACTAAATTGCTCAGATTGCTCCGGAAGTGGAGAGAGCGAGGATGATTGTCTTTGTTTCAGGAGGAGCTCGCTCAGGAAAAAGTACTTTTGCAGAGAGGATGGCACTTGATATTTACAATAAGAATAAACTTATCAACGGCCGTCTCTTTTATCTTGCTACTGCAAAGAGAAGTGATGAGGAGATGGATAGACGAATTTTCCTTCACCAAAAGGGACGAGGAAAAGTTTGGGAGGTCTTGGAGGAGCCCTATGATTTAGATAGGAAATTGGGACTCTCCCGAAAAGGAGATGTTGTGTTGTTGGATTGCCTGACTATTTGGCTAAGTAATATGATGTTTGATCGTGCCACTTCCAATGATGAGATATTAGATGAGGTGGCAAAATGGACGAAGATTGTCAGAAAGAAGGATGTCAAGCTCTTCATTGTATCTAATGCTGTCAATGAAGAGCTTCCTTCAAAATATGATTCGGTCAAGCATTATGTTTATCTACTGGAGAAACTCCATCAGCTCATAGTAGAGCAGTCAGATGTCGCTATTCAGGTTAGGTCAGGAATTCCGAAGTACTGGAAAGGTGGAGAGGTTATCTCATGAAAAACAGCGTGTATGGTTTCCTTTTGGCGCTTCAGTTTTTAACAAGAATACCAGTACCATTCGAGTGTCCATGGAATAAGGAGACAAGCAGATGGGCATTAAAGTGCTATCCGCTAACAGGCATTATTCTAGCAAGTCTGCTTGTAATTGTTGTTTGGCTTTTACAGCCAGTTCTGCCATTGTGGATAGTGGCGTTACTTGTTTTGTCCTTTTGGATCTGGCTCACTGGTGGTTTACATTTAGACGGATGGATGGATGTGGCGGATGCAGCGGGCTCGAACGCTCCGCTTGAGAGGAAATGGGAAATTATGAAAGATCCCCATGTAGGAAGCTTTGGCATTTTGAGCCTTTTATTTTTATTAGTTTGGAAGACGGTTTTTATTTATCTAATATTAGAGGTGTCTTATCTACATATTTTTTCTTTCGTTATTATACTAGCTTTCTCTCGGTTTATTGCAGTGTTCCTTATGTGTTTTTACCCTTCTGCTAAGCAGAAGGGTCTGGCTGAGGAATGGAAACGAAACTTAACTAAGGTGGATGTTGCACTGGCATTCCTTCCTTTAGCTGTAGCGTTAATTTTTCTACCTAGTTATCTTATATTGTTACCTGCATATCTGTTATTTAGTTGGTGTTATGGTCTTTGGATGATGAAGAGATTTAAAGGAATCAATGGAGATCTATTGGGCAGCGCTATTGAAGGAGGAGAGCTATGGGGACTTGCCGTCGTGTGGATTTATATCTCGTTCGTCATGGGCTAACGGATTGGAACAGGGAAAAGCGATATTTGGGACATACTGATAGGGATGTAATCGTAGAGGAGTTGGAACAGCTTTCTAGTTTGAAGAAAGAAATAGGTAGGTTGCGCTTCCACTATGTTTATTCCAGCGACCTTGTGAGGTGCCTCTCTACATTGGATTTTCTGGATTTGTCGGTTACTTATTGTGAGGATGCGAGATTAAGAGAATTGAATTTTGGGGAATGGGAAGGAAAAACGTTTGAGGAGTTAAAGGATTTTTCCTTGTACCATGAGTGGATAAATAATTGGGAACAGACAAGCCCTCCTAAAGGGGAGTCAGGGATTGCATTTCAACAGAGAGTGAATTCGTGTGTCGAAGAAATGTTGGAGACCATTGATTCTGCTAACATTTTAATTGTCACACATGGTGGCGTGATTCGATATCTACTTTCCAAGTTTAAAGCCAGCAATTTTTTTTGGGAGTCTCCTGTGGTGAAACATGGACAATGTCTAGCAGTGAGACTAGTTGAGCGGGAGGGGGGATGGACGTGCAGCTCGTTATTGGTGGTGCCTACTCTGGAAAAAGGAGAGTAGTAAGAAAGAAAGTGAACGGGGGATTCTCTTGGGTCTCCGCTTATGAAGGTAAAGCTTTTACAGATTGGAGGGCTAGTTGGGAAGAAAAGTCTACGCTAGTCTTGGAAGGCTGGGAAAAGTGGCTTGAGGATGCCATTCTTCTGGAGAGTGAAGATGACATTATTCGCGAGTCATTTATTCAATTGTTTCAAGATTTAGTGAGGGAAGAACAAACCAGAGGAGAAGAAACGGTGTTGGTCATGCTGGAGATTGGAAGGGGAATCGTTCCAATTGAAAACAGATACAGAAGATTGCGTGATTTGGCTGGCTGGATTGCTCAAGATGCAGCAAAGCTTGCTAAAGAAGTGCACTATGTATGGCATGGGTTGGCTGAACGATTAAAATAATTTTACTTATGATATTTGGCTTTGTAGCATTAGTTTCCCTTTTTTTACTAACTTATAATAGGATATTGGAGGAAAGAGAGGTGTCTTAGTATTACTTTCTAATTGGAGGGGGATTGAAAAGAATAAACATTGCTGCTCTATTAATACTCAATCGGATTAAAGGAAAACAAAAAATTGAACTTAACTCCACCTGAAAAAATTCCAATCCTTATTTGTTCCGAAATAGGAAACTTTAATGGAGTAAGTTCTTTAATAATGATTTCTTCTGATAATTTTGTTTCTATTTCAGCTCATTTTTGATGGAATTTTCTATATTGCTATTGATTTCCATCTGAAATATCCGGATAGCTGTTCAGAAACAAAGTTGTTTGTCAGTTTATAGACTGGTATGAATAGTAACAAACTTTACGAAAACAGCCTTCCACAATCAATTGAGAGGATAAACATCTGGAAGTTTCGTTACACATATTAGGTTCAATCCGTTGTGGAAGCTACTTTCTTGAATTCGTATCAGTAAATTAGTAGGGCATAATTTAGCACGAAATTTTCTGAAATGCCAAGTTTTTAAACTACTGTACGCACCCATAACTTCGAAAAATCTACATACCCAAAATGCTTAATTTTGATGTTCATAATGTCTGAAGAAAAAGGAATATACCTTTTTTGATAATAAAGGGGGATCATGATCGATTCTTCTATCAGAATTTTTTCCATTTTAATGTTCAATAATGTCCATTCCTCGAATGGAGTATATAGATATTCCTCCATAGATGCCTTGATTTTCTCCAAGTTCCCAAGGATGTGATAGAGAGGAGAAAACCCATTCTTAAGAAAGTGATAAAACGAAAAATTCTGGTTAGACTCGAAAATCTCTCCATGAATGAACAGATCGACATCCAGTGTTTTTGGTTGTTTTGTTAGAATATCTTTGAAGGAACACCACTTAAGCTCGACTGGGATTTTTTCTTTTTCAAAGATTTCAACTAGCCATTGTGTCGTCTTTTCTGTATAGTTGACACCTCTTATCACAATGGGTTCTGTGAATGTAGGACGGTCTGCCTCTTGAATAATGAAACGATGATCCTGTCCTGGGAAAATGCTTTTGTCATTGGGTGTTGTTCGTGGGTCGTAGTCTTTAATCATGTGTCGGTTCTTCGCAATGACCCAGTGTAGATAGTCTCTCACCTTTTTGTATTGAATCAAAGAGTTACGGTTGGTGTTCATGACGATGATACCAAATCCCGAATCACTTTCCACTTCAAAAGAGGAGGGGAAATTTTGTTCACTGTGAGAATGGTAGATTCCTTTGAAATCTTGAGGCACCTGAACGAACTCCACGGAATCCAACAACGGTCTCTCTTGAAAATGGTTTTTAAAGGCAACTAGTGTGGTCTTTTCATCACTGTTTTCTTCTAAATAAAAGCACCCCGTCCCAAGAATGCTTCCTTTATTTTTCTTATAGATGCTAGAACACATCATACTTAACATCGGAAGAAGATAACTACAGCCCCTTGGATGATAAAAATCGATGACAAGAGGAGTTTTAACCTCAATTGTTTCAATAGGAGCCCATATATCTTTATAATGCGCATGTGTACGAAGTCTTTCAAGACATTCCACGACCTCCTTTGCTGTCAAAAGAGAAGCGTCATGAAATTGGATATCTTTCTTTAAATAGAGCCGCGATTTAGTAACGGACACATCCCAGCTATGAGCGAGTTCTGGCCTGACGTTTCCTTCGTCTGTAAGGGAGACTAACCGATTAAAAACATTAGCGACCAAATGGGCACTTAGTACATCGGCTGCATCAATCGGGTTGATTGAGATAAAGGGATATCTCTTAGGAACAATCAGCTTGTCTTTGGAAGTCTGTACAAAACCAAGCTTGGTATGAAATTTGTTCATCAATCTCATCTTACTGTCGGTCGACCATTCATACATGAGATATTTACTGCTTTGTTCCACAGGTTCTTGGTCTATCCGTTTTAGGACTTCTTCTTCAAATACTTCTTCCACATCTTTTTTCCATGTGAGTGTTGAAACATTTCCTCTGCCACGCCCAGGTGTAAAGGTTATCCAGCCTTCTTCCTTCCATTTTTTTAAATATCGGGTTGTCTGTTTGTTACTTAGTTGAAGAGTTTCAGAGATCTCCTCTACTCTAATTTTGCCTGAGGGGTAGTACCTCCATAGAGTCAGTAATTTATTCTCCATTAAGCCATTCCTCCTAAAAGGGGACACTATTGTAAAAACTGTCTATTTTTAAAATAATTAGTCTAGTTTAATATACAATAAACAAGGGGAGGGAACAACATGAAATGGAAGGAATTACCTCAGAATATTAAAGTACGCATGATTACATCATTCTTTAACCGTGCTGTTTCGTCAGCCGTCATGCCGTTCATGGCTTTATTCTTTGCACAGGAAATGAACAAAATTTGGGCCGGTGTGTTTTTGATCATCACAGTCGTGCTCGGATTTATTATCAACTTAGTGGGAGGATACATATCGGATCGCTTACCAAGGAAAAAAGTATTGCTTGCAACTTCTTGGTTGAATGCTATATTTTTCTTGATCATGACAATCAGTCTTTTTCCAGAAAATAAGCTAATCTGGCTTTTTGCAGGAGCTTACATAGGTTTTATTATTTCGAGCAGCCTCGGTCGGCCGGCGATGCATGCTATCATCATTGATTCCACTACACCGGAAAACCGAAAAGCCATATACGCTTTAGACTACTGGCTCGTCAATCTTTCCATGGCTATTGGTGCAGCTCTTGGGGGGCTTCTATATATCAATTACCAGAGAGAATTGTTTATGATGCTAACCTTTACCTCTTCCATCATCCCAATCGCGTATGGTATATGGCTTCAAGATCAGTTCAAAGACCTTTTACAGAAAAAACATAAGAATGTATTTATCGACCTAGTGAATAATTACAGAGTCGCCTTCAGAGATTCTGCTTTTGTAAAAGTAGTGATCGGATCGACTTTCATTTTTTCAGCAGAATTTTCTTTGAATAGCTATATCGGTATCAGACTTGCTGAAACATTTCAAGCGGTGAATATTGGAACTTTTGAAATCGTCGGAGTGAGAATGCTGAGTATCCTGAATATCCAAAATATGCTTCTCGTCGTTTGTTTCACATTCATTATCAACCGGTTCACGGACCGCATGAACAAGAAAAGTGCGTTATTGATGGGACTAATCATATACGGCATCGGATACATGACGGTCACATCGGCTAACACATGGTATATGCTAGTTTTATTCAACCTCATTGCTACGATAGGTGAACTGATTTATTCACCGATTCGAAACGCGGAACAAGCTAATATGATTCCAACCGATAAACGGGGTTCTTACTCCGCCTTTTCAAACCTATCCTTCAGTGGAGCAGATCTCCTCGCCCGATCGACGATTATCATGGGAGCATTCCTCGTGCCGACTATGATGTCCGTCTACATCGGATTTATCGTCATGCTAGGTACATTTTTTATCTACACTGGACTATTTGTCCGCAGTTGGAATTCACATAAGGTGATGAATGGAAAGATATCTTCCAGTGAAGGGAAGTAAGAAAAAAGAGGGTTTCTGTTTACTAGGAATCCCCTTTTTAGTGTTTTTTTAACGGTAGCAAGGGGGAATTGCAGGTATACCGAGGGATTTTATTTGGATATTTCGGAAAAATGGAATGGGTTTATTTGTTTAGCGGGAAGAAATGCGAACTAAGAGGTGCCCTCCTTTTCTTAAGATAGGATGTAGTACCATAACGAATGAGTGTGGTAATAAAAAAATTATTAAAGGCTGTTTTCGCAAAGATTGTGGTTTTTCGAATAAAAAGGAATCCTTTGACATGTATGACTTCATGCTCTTTTCCTAATGAAAAATTCTTCATTTCTAGATAACAAGGAAGAAATCAATCGAAAAAACCCTACTGCCTGTTTTTTCTTTGTGTCAAGAGCAACAAAGTATGCGAAAAGAGCCTATTATTAAGACCAAGAAATACTTTTCCTATAGAAGAATATTGTTTTTTTCAGGAGTAGTAGGAAGGAAGTCTATTATTGCATTTGGATTGAATCATTCATTCATTTATTTGGTTTGCATCATTGAATGCACTGGGAACGATTTCTGCTTCAATAAAGAGTCCATGTATTGTGACCATAAGACAGAAGCTAACCCCGGATCATTTATTAGGTCGTGTTCAAGCCACTAGTCGTTTTATGACCTGGATATTAATGCCCGCTGCTGCTTTACTTGCAGGAATTGTAGCCGAGCAATTTGGCACTACTTCAACCATCCTGTTAGGTGGGATAATTGCAACTTTTTCCTCCTTTATTTATTTACATCCTTCTTTAAAAAATGCTTAATAGTGAGGATCTAGTTGGTTGTTCGATGAAGAGGACTTCTTTCTGGTATCCAAAATAAATATTTAAAAAGGATAATTATGCTAAAATTAGATTAGATCTCGTGAAGAATCAATTAAACTAATCAGGGTTTGGATAACTAATCAGTAGGACATGTAAACAATTTGTGGTTTGCAATGGATAAAATATTGAGAGGATTTTTATTTGTGGATATTAAAATAAATAATGTTTACTTTAATAAAGTGGTTTCAGAAGTAAGTAGAGCTGTCTCATTCAAAACACATCTACCAATATTAACTGGAATAAAAATTACTGCTACCAAGGATGGATTGAAAGTCATTGGTAGTAATGCGGACGTTAGCATTGAAACAAACATTCCCAATATAGTGAATGGGGAAGAAGTATTAGATGTTTTTAAGATTGGTAGTGTGGTAATATCAGCAAAGTATTTGAGTCATATTGTTAAAAAACTTCCGAATGATATACATATGCATGTAAATGAAAATAATGTCATTACCATCGAATCAGGCGACATAAAAACGAACTTAAATGGATTTAATCCTGCTGATTATCCAAATCTTCCTGATTTTGATGACAACAAAGCTATATGTATTGCTGGCAATGAAGTGGTTGAAATGATTAAACAAACTGTATTCGCTGTTTCAAAAAGTGAAACCAGACCTGTATTAACGGGTGTACATATGTCCTTTCAAGAGGACCGACTTACGTTAGTAGCAACAAACTCTCATCGTCTAGCACTGAGAACACATAGAAAAAGCTCTAACAATTATAGTGCCTGTATCGTACCCAGTTCAGCTCTAGTTGAAGTTACTAAGCTATTTGCTGCTGAATTAGAGATGATCAATATTTTTATTTCAGACAACTATATTGTATTTAAATCAAATTCAACATCGCTATATTCAAGATTAATAGAAGGGAATTATCCCGACATTTCTAGTTTACTTCCTAGAGTATTTAAAACAACCATTACAGTTGATAATAAACAATCTCTAAATGGAATAGATAGAGCTTGCTTATTCGCAAACGAATGGAGGAATAATAATGTCCATTTGGAGATTAGTGGAGGTAATAAGGTGAAAATCAGTTCGAATTCCACAGAGATAGGAAAGATTGAAGAGACACAAAATATTAAGTTCATAGAAGGTGAAAGCGAATTAAGTATTTCTCTTGATGGCAAGTTTGCAACGGAGGCATTAAAAGCTATTAAAGAAGACGAAATTAGTATTCGTTTTAGTGGAGCAATGGGACCAATATTAATCCAGCCAATTGGGAATGATGCTCACCTACATTTAATATCGCCAGTCAGAGCATGTAAAACTTAATATTCGCTGAATAGGGGCTTTGTATGTTTTTTTAGGAATAAGATAAGCAAAGGGGATAACAAATAGTTTGAAACGGCTGAAAATAAGCAATCTGGTAAGAGGGTTTTATGAAACCATGGATTAAGTTGCTGAACGATCACTCAGAATCATGATAGATGATTAGAGTGCAATTGAATGTATTGAAAAATGTCAAAAAGTAATAATTTTTTTCATGCAAAGTCCCTCACATTTCATTGAAATTGACTTAATTGTCTGTCATAATCAATATCTCTATTTGGTAACGTTATCCTTAAAGTAAACAAATCAACATTTAAATAGTTGAGTCTTATTCAGTGAGTAATGAAGAAAGAAATAGATTTATGAGGTGTTTTGATGGAGAGTAAGTTTATGAGGGGCGCACTAATATTATCAACGGCGACCCTTATATCAAAAATATTAGGATTTATTTATATAATTCCATTTACAAATTTAGTAGGTGCAGAAGGTTATGCGCTATATAAATACGCTTATGGACCCTATACCATTCTATTAAGTATTTCTACTATTGGGCTTCCCCTGGCAGTATCTAAATTGGTCTCAAAATATAATGAGCTCGGAAACTATAGTGTAGGTTTGACTGTATTGAGATATGGTCTGATATTAATGATTTTCAGTGGATTCATTTCATTTATTGCTTTGTATTCGTTTGCCCCATTTTTGGCGGATATTATTACGGATTCAAATGATTTGACTGGGAATTCATGGGAGGATGTCTTGTTTGTTATTCGTCTTGTTAGTTTTTCTTTGTTAATTATCCCAGCTATGAGTATTTTTAGAGGGTATTTTCAAGGAAGTCAGTCTATGGGTCCTTCAGCATTAAGTACAGTGATAGAGCAGATTGTTCGAATTGTCTTTATTTTAGTTGGTGGCTACGTAACGATACATATCTTAGAAAGCTCAGTTACAAATGCAGTTGGAATTGCAACCTTTGCAGCATTTGTTGGTGGACTAGCAGGTCTTGGTGTTTTACTAATTGTTTACTTTAAGCGGCGGGGCTTAATTATGAAACAGAGGGATGCTAGTCCAGATAATGTCGATATAAAAATAATTCCATTGTTTAAAGAATTGATTGGCTATTCCCTTCCATTTGTCATCGCTGGTTTAACTATACCTATCTATCAAAATATTGACACATTCACCATAAATAAATTGTTTCAATCTATTGGCTATAGTTTAAATGAAGCTGAGATAATTAATTCTGTTATTGGTTTGGCGCAAATTTTGGTTTTGGTCCCCGTATCATTGGCGACAGCATTTGGAATGTCTTTAATCCCAGGAATCACCACTTCCTTTGTTAGTGGGAAAATGGAAGAGGTACATAATAAAATCACTCAAACTATCCAAATTCTTCTATTTTTTACTTTACCTGCGGGGATGGGATTATGCCTTCTTGGAAAGCCAGTCTATATTATGTTATTTGGGTTGGATACTAGCCCTCAGCTAGGTGGCCAAATTTTACAATGGTACGCTCTCGCAGCAGTTGTTTTTGCATTATTTACGGTTACAACTGCCATAATGCAAGGAATCAACAAACAAAAGAAAGTTATCATAGGAATTGGGGTAGGGATTGTTGTGAAAATTTCATTGAACGTTTTATTAGTCCCTGATTTTAAAGAATTAGCACCTATATTAGCTACCTACTGTGGGTTTTCGGTTTCTGTCCTATATAATGTGTATGTTATTAAAAAAGCTATTCACTTTCATGTGAAACCATTGATTCAGTCATTAATTCCAATGACTGGAATAGTTATAGTGATGTCATTAGCTGTTCTGGGTGTGAAGTATAGTATTGACATCTTGTTATCAAATGAATGGGGTACTAATTCACATGCTCGAATATCCTCCATTCTATCGATTGTTACGGGGATACTTGTTTATTTAGGCTTGGGAAGGAATTTGAAGCTAGTAAAAGAATTTAAGATATTCAATAGAAGGAAATCAGCGGAGAGTTGATGGTTAAATTTTTTATTGGAAGAATAAGAGAGGCTAAATGTAGCGGATTTTTTTCGTAATCAATGTTGTTAGTAAGTTTGGAACAGGGTGGAGTTTATGATTGAAACGGAAAGATGTTGGCTTAATATCATTCAACCAGTAGATTTTAACGAAGTGAAGGAACTTTATCTTGATCAAGAGGTTAGAAAGTTTCTTGGAGGTACAAGAGAAGAGGAAGCTACAATAGAAAATTTCAATAAAATGATAATATCCAAGGATGATTCTAAGTACTGGGTAGTTAGGTCTAAACAAGCAAGTGAATTTATTTGCTTAGTTTCATAGAATCCTTATGACCGAGATGACGAGATAGAAGTTTCGTATCAGCTTCTTCCTAAATGGTGGAGAGTTGGTTATGCAACAGAAATTGTAAAAGAAATAATCAGTTTTGCATTTGTAAGTATGAACTTAACAAGAGTAATTGCAGTTACACAGACTGCAAACATGCCTTCTCGGGGGTTATTAGAGAAGCTAGGAATGAAATTATTGAGAAAATATGAAAGGTATAGGGCAGAGCAGACCCTATATACCATTGATAAAAAATTATTTTTCAGTCGAAATAAACATGCTCATAATGGTATTCTCACTATTAGTCCATTTTCTAACAGGAAGGGGTCAGCAGAGGATTTCAAAAGAGTGCTTTTGAGACAATAACAACATGAATTTTTTAATATAAGCTCTCTTCAATAAGTGTTTTATGAATTATTCGAATTACTAAAACGAAGAACTCAAAGGACAATTTATGCGAGTCATACTAAAAATTCATCATACATAGAGGAGAGTGAAGATTATTTCTCATCCTGCTAGCATTCACTTATTCATATAAGGAGGTTCTACTATGAATCAACAATGGTTGAAATGGGCAAAGAGAATTCAAGCATTATCTCAGGCAGGATTAACATTTTCAAAAGATAAATACGACATTGAGCGATACGAAGAGCTGAGAGTCATCAGTACTGAAATAATGCAAGAATATACAGGATTAGAAATGACCAAGATTATCGATTTATTTGCTAATGAGAAAGGTTATCAAACACCAAAAATTGATGCGCGAGGTGTCGTGTTCAAGAAAAATAAAATATTAATGGTCCGAGAGAAAATTGATAATAAGTGGTCATTACCTGGAGGGTTTTGTGAGGTAGAAATGTCTCCTTCAGAGAATATTGTAAAGGAAATAAAAGAAGAGTCTGGCTATGATGTTGAACCTCTCTTAAGTTAATAGCAATATTAGATATGAATAAACATCCACATCCACCTCAACCTTACCATTACTATAAACTTTTTATACAGTGTGAGATAGTTGGCGGGCACGCGGAAAATGGATTAGAAACGAATGAAGTAGACTTTTATTGCGAAGAAAATTTACCCCCTCTTTCTTTGGGAAGGAATACGGAATCTCAAATTCAAATGCTTTTTGATTTTCTTAGGGAACCTAATAAACAAGAAGTACTTGATTAGTTATTATTCATGGAACAAGAACTTTCCTTGAGTATTTTTTAGTTGTCTTCCGATCGGGTAAGAGTCTCGAAGAAAACTGAAGAAAATGTTTAAATAAATGGATGATTAATTTAAATTAAAGCTGAGCTCATGTCGTCCAAAATACTTCAGATATTTGAAAAAGGTCCAATAAAGGAGCAAGTAGGAATTAAATTTCCTACTCTGTGAAGTGTGATGATAAAATAGAGATAGTTGGAAAAATATAAGGGGTGTTCGTTTGAAGGATTTTACCATTCATTCAGAAACAGAAAGATTAGTTTTAAGACCATTGGAAATTAGTGATTACGAAAATTGGTATCATGAATTCGAAAGTCGGTTTTCCTCACAAAACAGACATGATAAGGGCAAAATGGATATGAGTGAATGTACGAAAGAGTGGTTCATACAATTAGTAGAAAAACATCAAGAATTAGCGATTAACGATACTGCACACATATTCGGTGTATTTAGAAAGGAAGATAATAAACACTTGGGGATGGTGGATTTTTCAACATTATCAAGAAATGATTTTCAATGGGCGAGACTAGGTTATTCGATACATAATCAGTTTTGGAAGCGAGGTTACGGAAAAGAAGCTGTAGAGGAAGCGTTAAATATTGCTTTTAATTTCTTGAATTTTCATCGGATTGAAGCCCATATTAACTTGGATAATATCCCTTCCATAAAGTTAGCAGAAAGTGTCGGAATGGAGTTTGAATGCATTAGAAAGGGATTCATTTTTGAGTTTGGTGAGTGGACTGACAATCTAGTATACTATCAAAATTCAAGAAAACTTGTTCGATAGATGCATTGAAGGGAGTTCCTTGGTATTTAATGGTATGTAGATGTATCTACAGCCGATACATTTGGATCTTTGATAATCGATCACAGTATTTTTCTAGCGGTACAATTGAATTCTACGAGAGCTCAGATAAGCTTCTAAAAAGGCTTTTTTGATATACATAGTAGCTATTTCATCTGATTTTAGACTAAATCCTCCATTTTTCTGTTGAATTCCATCAAAAACAGACGAAAAAATGCCCATAATAAAGCTATATCATAGATGATAATTTGATCCGAAGAGCAACAATTTTTGCGAAAACAGCCTCTAAAAAAGAATCTAGTAAAACGTTAAGAGTGGGACTTCTGATAATGACAATCTCCTAACAAAAAAGAGCGCTTCTACATTGTAGAAGCGCTCTTTTTTGTTAAAATATTTAAATGATTTTGCTAACCCAAAATCACTTCTACACCAAAATGATCAGAAACGATTGGCTTGTTTTTTGCATTAAAGATCACTTTAGAAGACTTTACATTAATTTTATCCCTAACCAATACAAGGTCTATTCGCAGATCCATTTTATTCTCATCCCATCCAGCAATTTTTCCTTCAACAGTGATGCCATTGTCGGGATTTTCAGCTAGATTGTAGGTGTCAAAAAGACCTTTTGAAAGAAGAAAATCGTACCCTTCATCACGAACGAAGGCGTTATTATTGAAATCACCCATAAAGAAATATGGATATTTCGTGTCAACCTTTTCATCAAGAAATGAATGGTATTTCATTAATAAAGGCTGTTTTCGCAAAGATTGTGGCATTTGAACCGAGCCTCAAGCCGCTGCAACTGGATCTGACTATTTTGATGGAAATCAACAATGAAAAGGAGGATTTAGTCAAAATCAGATGAAATAGCCACAATGTATACGAAACCCCCATGTCCTTCTCAGACATCGCAATTGGTGAAATTGGGGGTGTAGTGGTTTAATATTAATTCTTTCAGTCAACGATGATAAGGTAGGTACTAAGATGACCTTAACACCTAAAAGAGACACAAGTTGTCAACCATTTCCGAAGGATGGAATGATGCCATGGTGGTGAATCTAGCGGAAATATGTATTGTTATGACTGCGTACACTTTCACAATAAATTTTATGAAGTGCAGGTGAAAAGCAAGAAAGCTACAAAAAAGAATTCTGTCTACTTTTTCAAAAAATGGATTATCCATTTTAGGGAGGGTGCTTTTTTGCGCCAAAATCAGCAGCAAAACCCATTTTCGTATAATAAGAGCCTTTAATAAAATATTGTATTGGTGAGCCGTTTTCTGTATTGAGAACTGCTCATGCTTTTGAATAATAATTATTTTTATTCAAAAGCATAATCTGTAGATGAGTAGAAAGTAACTACTACCTTAGACTGCAGTTCAATGGTGATTGTAATAGTCAACCCAAAAGTTGACCACCCTCTTGTTACTTCGAATAGGTTTCTTTGAAACGAAAACTTTCTCCATTCATAGGGATAATGTGGACCTAGTGTGTCATTCGATCTAACAAGACAGCGGTCATCTGTTCATCGCGAAAAACCTGAATCCATCGACTAAATTCCCGATTGCTTGTGATGATCATACTTCCTATTTCATATCTAGAAGAGAAAAATTGAAATAATAATTAGGGATTTTCCAGTGAATAGAGTAGAGGGTGTGTTCCTTGAAGTAATTAAGATAGGAAAAGCAGATTATTCGGATTTATCTAATAATAATCCAATTAAACAAATTCATAAAAGACAAGAACCAAAAATTTCATTTTCAACTATTTTAAGAAGTATTAGTATTCAAAGGGAAGTTTCAAACGAACCTACCATGCATTGGATGAGTTTATAAAGAAGTAAGAGCTTGAAGTGATCTAATAAATCACTTTCAAAAAATGTGTTTAATTACTTGATTTAGAAGGAGTAGTTTGTGAAACAATTATATTCGAGTAGCTCTAAGCGTGGCCAGAAATTTGTTATTTTCAAAAAAGAAAGTTACTATAGGAAGAAAAAGGAATTGAGGAATAACATCTTATGAAAATTTGGTTTAATCGTTGGTTTACGACAGTGACGCATTATATTGATAGCATCAGGACTAACCCCGATAACCGCGAAATCACGATTTATGGAACACATCCCAATCCTGATGCAGCTTATCTGCAAAACTGTGACTATAAGGCTACTGAGCCGGATTGTAGTGGAGAAGAATACCTTCAGTTTTGTTTAGAATTTTGTCAACAGCATTACATTGATGTATTTGTGCCACGGAAAGAAAATGTGTTTATTTCCCAACATATTCATTTATTTGAAGAATTAGGGGTTAAGGTGTTAGTTTGCCCGGATGCGAAGCTTATGATGGCATTAGATGACAAAGCAGAAACATATAAATTGGTGAAAAAATCTTCTCAGTTTCTTTGTACCTTACCGTACTATTATATTGTGAATTCTGTAGAAGAATTTCAACAAGCGTATCATGCTTTACGCACGAAAGGGCATACTGTCTGTTTTAAGCCTGCAATCGGTGAAGGGGCGAACGGTTTTCGGGTAATCAAAGAGGAAAACGATTCAATTTCCGATTTATTTTCAAAAGGGATAGGCTATCGAATAACGTATAAGCAGGCGTGTGAGATTTTAAGTAGTGAAGAAACTTTTCCGAATTTAATGGTGCTTGAATTTTTGGATGGTCCTGAATATAGCATTGATTGTCTGGGGTATGAGGACGAATTAATTGTGGCCATTCCTCGCAAGAAAGGAAACGGTCGAATTCGTGAGCTCGAGGAGAATCAGGAGTTGATCGAAATGGCGAAGCGGTTTCAAAAAGAATTGCGTCTTTCGTACGCTTATAATATACAAGTGAAATATAAAGAAGATGTTCCGAAGTTATTAGAAATTAATCCGCGTATGAGTGGTGGACTACATATGAGTTGTTTATCTGGTGTTAATATTCCTTATTATGCGATCAAGCTCTTATTGGAAGAAGAAGTAATGGTCCCGCCTCTTCAATACAATTTAACCATTACTCATATAGAGAAGGCGATAGTGTTAGAGGCAAATTAATGGTTTGTGTTCTTATTCGCAGCATCTTTTCAATTTTTTCACGAAATGAATGCCTAAATGAATGCTACTATTGAACTTTTACTCAACAGCAACAATGTATGAGAAATGAAACCATTAAAAAAATTCTATTTTTATGAAACCATTGGGCCATTCACTCGTAAATAGAATTGACTCGGAAATTAACAAGTGAAAGAATTTTAAAGATGTTGTATAAAATGATAGAATAGAAGTTGAGGCAATTCAATCAAATAGTCTCTATTTAAAGGAGTGGACGTACATGGCAATTTCGTTACAAAAAGGTCAAAGAATTGATTTAACAAAAGGAAACGCTGGTTTATCGAAGATCATGGTCGGACTAGGTTGGGATCCTGTGACCTCGAAAAAATCCTCTGGTTTATTTGGAGGACTATTAGGTGGAAAAAATTCACCAAATATTGATTGTGACGCAAGTGTTATTATGTTAAAAGATGAAAAATTCATTTCGAAGAACAACCTCATCTATTTTGGGAATCTAAAAAGTTCATGTGGTAGTGTTGTACATACCGGAGATAATATTACCGGTGAAGGAGACGGGGATGATGAACAAGTCTTAATTGATTTGAAAAATATTCCTACTTCTATTGATAAGTTAGTGTTCGTGGTGAATATTTATGATTGTGTTCGTCGTAAGCAAGACTTTGGGATGATTCAAAACGCGTTTATTCGTGTCGTGAATTCTTCCAACCAGGAGGAGTTATTAAAATTCAGTTTAACTGATAATTATAGTGGGAAAACAAGTTTATTGGTGGCAGAAATTTATCGCCATGGCAGTGAGTGGAAATTTGCAGCTGTAGGAACAGGTACGAATGACGCTGGTCTTCAGGAAATTGTTAAACGCTATATGTAATCAAATTCATTTAAATATAAGGAGGAAATGAACATGGCTATATCTTTATCAAAAGGACAAAAGGTAGATTTAACGAAAACGAATCCAGGTTTATCGAAAGTAATTGTAGGTGTAGGTTGGGATACGAATAAGTATGACGGTGGAAACGACTTCGATTTAGATGCAAGTATTTTCTTACTAGGTGAAAACGGGAAAGTAACATCTGATCGAGACTTTGTTTTTTATAATCAATTAGAAGGTGGAAATGGTAGCGTCGTTCATACCGGTGATAACCGTACTGGAGAAGGAGACGGTGACGATGAAAAGGTAAAGGTTCATTTAACTGCAGTTCCAGCTGAAGTCCATAAAATCGCCTTTGTTATTACCATTCACGACGGTGAAAATCGTAGTCAAAATTTTGGACAAGTATCCAATGCATTCGTTCGCGTTGTTAGTGAGGACAGCAATGAGGAACTGATTCGCTATGATCTAGGAGAAGATTTCTCTATTGAAACAGCTGTCATTGTTGGCGAGCTTTATCGTCATAATGGGGAATGGAAATTCTCGGCAGTAGGAAGCGGTTATCAAGGTGGACTAGGACGTATTGCAACTGATTATGGTTTAGATGTTGGGTAAGTGAAAGGGAGGATATCATGGCCATTCAATTATCAAAAGGACAACGAATTGATTTAACAAAATCGAATCCAAGTTTAGTAAAAGGAATTATTGGACTCGGTTGGGATACAAATAAATACAACGGGGGCCATGATTTCGATTTAGATGCCTCGGCGTTCTTGGCGGATGAAAATGGTAAGTGTCTCCATGATGAAGACTTTATCTTCTATAATAATTTAGCCCATTCCAGTGGTGGAGTCACTCATACCGGAGATAATCGAACGGGTGAGGGTGACGGAGATGATGAGCAAATTCAAGTGGATTTCTCAAAAATCCCATCCTATGTCCACCGAATTGGGATTACAGTTACGATTCATGATTCAGATGGGCGTAACCAGAACTTTGGTCAAGTGTCTAATGCCTTTGTACGCTTTATTAATGAAAATGATGGCGAAGAATTACTTCGTTATGATTTAGGAGAAGATTTTTCAATTGAAACGGCTATTGTAGTATGCGAATTGTATAGACATGGTCATGAGTGGAAATTTAATGCGATAGGAAGCGGTTTTTCAGGTGGACTGGCTGCTCTTTGTCGAAATTACAATTTAGATGTGTAGCGGATCGACCAAGTTCTACCTTGGTCAATCCTTAAACTAGGAGGAAACATGCAGTGGAAATTTTACAACAAATTTTAGGGACGTACGCATCATTCTTTGATTGGCAGATGTGGGGGGAAGTTCTGTCTGATCCTGTCAATTGGGGCTTAATTGGTTCATTAGTCGTTTTAGAAGGGTTACTGTCAGCAGATAACGCCCTAGTTCTTGCAATTATGGTCAAGCATTTACCAGAAAAGCAACGTAAAAAAGCCTTAACTTATGGTCTATTCGGAGCCTATTTCTTCCGGTTTATCTTTATAGGTATCGGGGTTTACATGATTAAATTCTGGTGGCTAAAAGCGTTAGGTGCTTTTTATCTAGCTTGGATTGTTGTTCAACATTTCCGTGGTAAGGGAGAAGAGGACGAAGCGAAAACAGTGAATAAGAATGGCTGGATGGTACGTACATTCGGAATGTTTTGGGCAACCGTTATTTCAGTTGAAATGATGGACATCGCGTTTTCAGCCGACAGTATTTTAGCAGCCTTTGCTATCTCTGAGGAAGTTTGGATTTTATTATTAGGTGGAATGCTTGGTATCTTGATGATGCGTACGGTTGCGAAATTCTTCCTAGTGCTCATTGAAAAAGTACCAGAATTAGAAACAACGGCGTTTATCTTAATTGGGATTATTGCTGCCAAAATGTTTGCAAGTATTTTTGGATTACATTTAGAGCACCTTTACTTCTTCCTAATTTTAATTGTCGCCTTTGGGGCAACTTTTGTTGTTCATTATGTGAACAAGCCAAAAAATGCGAAAGAAGAAGTGGCTTCCACTAAGGAAGATTAATGAACAAGTGAGAAGGAGATGAACGATTTCTCCTTCTTTTTTTATACTATTTTCCCCTTATCGTTTTTAAGCTAAATTTTTTTAACGAAGGCTCTTTTCATATCAATAGTGGCTACTTCATCTAGTGGTTAATTAAATCCCCAAATTTGCTGTTCATTTCCATCAGATATAGACGAAACAAAGCTATTTCATCGTTTATTGACTGGTACAAAAAGCAACAAACATTGCGAAAATAGCCTTTTCTAAATAAGGTTTCACTCAAATTTTGTAAGAAGGTGTATTATGAAATACTTTGACTATTTATCTGATCTCCAACTTAAGGGGATTTTTTATCAGCAGCCAGCGATTATCACCAAGAATACGCCGAAAGATGTTCTGCAATATGCACTTGGAGCAACATTATATATGCCTAGTACACGAAAAGATATCGCTCAACTTGTGATTACAAAGAAATACAAAGAGCTATGTTCGATGGTTTTATGCTTAGAAGATAGTATTGCGGACTCGGAGGTACGAGATGCAGAAGTGAATCTCGTCCTACAAATTCAAAACATTTATCAGGCAATGGAACAACAAATGATTTCAATAAGTGAATTACCTTTACTATTTATTCGTGTTCGGTCTTCGGTGCAAATGAAATGGATTGCAGAACAGTTAGGCAAAATGTTAGCTGTTGTATCTGGATTTGCCTTTCCTAAATTCACTACGCATAATGCGGAGGAGTATTTATCCGCTTTAAAGGACATTTCCATGATGCATGAAACGGTTCTTTATGCACTTCCAATCATCGAGACGCCTGATGTTTTGTATAAAGAAACACGAATGTCGACCCTTTTGAAATTAAAAGAAGTAGCGGATGAATATCAAAGTGACATTCTGAATATTCGAATTGGCGCAACAGATTTTTGTGGACTATTTGGGATACGCAGAGATTCTCATACGACGATTTATGAGGTGTCCGTCATTCGAGATGTGATAGCAGATATCGTCAATTTTTTTGGACGAGATTATACGGTGTCAGGTCCAGTTTGGGAATACTATCATCACGCCGAGCGTATTTTAAAGCCTGAGCTAAGACAATCACCTTTTATTGAAGGTTACGGGGAAGAAGGCTTGCAAATCCGAACGAAGATGCTTAGTACACATATGGATGGATTGATTAAAGAAACCTTGCTTGATAAAGCAAATGGGATTCATGGAAAAACCATTATTCATCCATCCCATTTGAAAATAGTTCAAGGCTTGCAAGTGGTTTCCAAAGAAGAATATTTAGATGCTGTCTCTATCATTGAAAGTAATGAGCATGGAGTCATTAAGAGCGCGTATGCGAACAAAATGAATGAAATTAAGCCTCATTATCAATGGGCCCAAAAAATTATAAAGAAATCAACAGTATTCGGGGTGTATCATGAAAAACATAGCTTCATCGATGTCCTTACAGAGTCCCAACAAATTTCCCATTCTCGGTGATTTAGAAGTAGAGGTATTGGTACAAAAAAATCCGTTAGAGCTTCCTATCGAGGCCTTATTTAAAATGGCTGCAAGAATTAATAAAAAGAGAGCGTTTTTATTTGTTAGTAGAGTACTAGGGAAGCATCTGCGTGTCTCTCCCTATGATCCTCTCATCATTTCCGCTCTTTTGACTCTGCAATATGCAAATAAGGAAAGTGAACAGAATAAAAAACTCGTATATGCACTCCTGTCTGACTCTCTAGCAGAGAAGAAAGCTGGGTATGAATCATTTTTAACTCAAAAAGTAAAATTATTTGAAGATTCGATCATTATAGGATTTGCGGAAACTGCCACGGCCCTCGGTCATGGTGTGTTTGATAGTGTTTCAAATGGTTATTATATTCATACCACTCGCGAACAAATGAGAGATCAGGTTCCGGTTCTGACCTTTGAGGAAGAGCATTCCCATGCCGTCGACCAACTTTGTTTTTCGAATAGGGGGTTTTTTGAAAATGAAAAACCAATTATTTTAGTAGACGACGAGATGACAACAGGGAAGACAACGCTTAATATCATTCGCGACCTGCATACCAAGTTCCCACGAAAAAAGTATGTGGTATTAGCGATCTTAGACTGGCGCTCAAGCGAGCATCAAGCACAATTCCGAAAACTAGAAGAGGAATTAGCTATTTCTATAGAAACGGTTTCGTTAATTAGTGGCGACTTTCATTGTGTGGGAAACGCGCTCGAAAATGGTGATTCGAATCTACGAGAAGACATACCTCAACTTCCCGCAGTCGACTGGTTGGACCTGTCATCTGTGTTTACTGCATCATCTTATCTACCTAGAAATGGTTCAAACGCTCCATTCATTAAGGAAACCGGTCGATTTGGTTTAGCGTTTGACGAAATGCCTGCCATCCATCTAGCGTGCAAAGAAGCCGCAAAGATTATTGAGCGCAAGAGAATGGAATCGAATATTTTATGTATAGGGAACGGAGAATTGATGTATCTACCAATGAAAATAGCTAGTTTTATGGAAGGTAATGTTTATGTTCAATCATCTACAAGAAGTCCTATTCACTCAGAACGAGCCGAACATTATGCCATCAATGAGAAAACCCACTTTATGAACCCAGAGGATCAAGCTACTAATCATTTTCTATATAATATTAAACAGGATGAGTTCGATGAGGTGATCTTGTTTTTTGAAAGAAAGGTTGAAATAGAGAACGTGCAACCTCTTTTAAATTACCTTTGTCAAAAAGGGGTAAAGCACGTGTTGATTGCACAACTTTCAAACGAAATGAGGGAGCATAATTGCTAAAGGTACCAGAGATGTTTGGAAGTTATCCAAAGGAAGATGTAACATTCTTATTAAAGGATTTATCTTCACTTGCGATTGAAAAAGAAACAAATGAAAGAGAACGTGAGATACAAAGTGGAACTCATTATTCTGAAATGCTACCGGTAGAATATGAACCGTCTCAACCGTATATGGAGTTGTATCATTCGTCCCTGCAACAATTCAAAAAGAAGGTGGCCGTTGCTTCGGGAGTCGTCGCTGAACAGATTCTTCAGCGACGAGGGAAAAATACCGTCTTAATCTCCCTAGCAAGAGCAGGTACGCCTATTGGAGTTCTAATTAAGCGATATCTTCAACAAATTCATGCAGTGGAGCTTCCGCATTATAGTATCTCAATTATTAGAGATCGAGGTATTGACCAAAATGCCTTACAGTATATATTGAAGCGGCACCCTATGGATCAATGGATGTTTATTGATGGTTGGACTGGTAAGGGAGCCATTACGAAGGAGCTAACGAAATCAATTAAGGAATTTAATGCATACTATCAGACGAAGATTTCCGACGAACTTGCGGTGTTAGCAGATCCAGGATATTGCTCATCACTTTATGGAACGAGAGAGGATTTTCTTATTCCAAGCGCTTGCCTCAATTCCACGATTTCAGGACTGGTCAGTCGAACCGTTTTGAATGACAAGTGGATAGGAAAGAACGATTTTCACGGAGCAAAATATTATCAGGAGCTTGCTGATAGGGACGTTTCAAATGAATATGTTGATACGATATCATCCTTATTCAAAGAAGTACGTGACGAGGTTCACCAACAATGCAGGATGATTCAAAAGCAAGACCAAAACCCTACTTGGGAAGGACTAGCTTCTTTGAAAAAGATTCAAAAAGAGTTTTCAATCGAAAATATTAATCTCATTAAGCCAGGTGTTGGTGAAACGACAAGAGTATTGTTACGAAGAGTGCCGTGGAAAATTCTGGTTCGTTCGAAGAGACATCCTGATTTAGAGCATATCCTTTTCCTGGCAAAAGATCGTGATGTGGAAGTGATTGAGTATCCAGGGATGAAGTATGAATGCTGTGGAATTATTCAGCCATTGGAGAAGAGTAAATGAAAATGAAAATTTTTGGGAGTGACCTTGATCGAACGTTAATCTATTCACGAAAAATTCTTGCGGAGTTTCCGACTACGGCTGAAATTCATCCGGTAGAAATGAATAAAGGTGAAACCATTTCATATATTTCTGCTAAAGCAAAGGAACTGTTATTTCAATTGCAGAAAGAGATGCTTTTTGTACCTGTAACCACTAGGACAACCGCACAATACAATAGAATTTCTCTATTTCAGAATGAGATCAATCCAGAATATGCAATTACTTGTAATGGAGCACATATTCTTCATCGTGGAGAACCTTTACAAGAGTGGGAGGTTTACATACAGAACCAACTCAAAAGCGTTAGTAGCATAGAAGAAATTGAGCAAAAGTTAAATCAATATAAACCAGCGCAGTGGCTGTTGGAAATAAGAAAAGCAGAATCACTTTTTTTGTATTGCATGATTGATCGAGAAAAAATGGAAAGCATTGAATTTCAATATTTGAAATCATGGGCAATAGGGCAAGGATGGGAAATGTCTCTTCAAGGAAGAAAGTTATATTTCGTTCCAAAAGTTATTCAAAAATGGGAGGCTTTTCAGTTCCTATCTGATAAACTAGAGTTAACTGAACGGTACACAGCTGGAGATTCACTTTTAGATTATGAACTCATCAAGAATAGTAAATTTGGCCTAGCCCCTTTGCATGGAGAGGTGTGTGAATATGATTCAGCACTGGTCTTGACAAAGATTGCTGGCGTTCATGCTGCAGATGAGATTCTTGAAAGAGTTTTACTGGAGACCAAACATAGCCTTCCTACTTTTTAATGTATGCTGGATTAAAACAAACACCCCCATTTTTTACTAAGCGGAGAGAGGGAAGGAAACGTATGAAAAAGACTCAAACTATCCAATCAACCCCAATCGAAGTGACGGAGGATAATTGGAGAGAAAACCTACAAAAAAAACTTCCTGATAGAGACTTCTATTCATCGATAAGTCCCCTGCAAGTAGGACAAGTAGCCTGTCGCTTTTTGGGGATTCCATACGATGAAACAGAGTATAGTCATTTATTATATGAATTAAAACAAGAAAATGTAGTTATTTTAAGTGAAACATTAGATAAGACAATCGACTCGGAGCGTTTTCAGGCCATTCAGCGAATCCATCTCGTTCAGAAGAAAGAGAAAGGGTTATCGATTAACCGATTTGTGGCCTTTTTAGAAGGAGAACAATTATTACCTAAGCACCCAGATGCTTCGATTCATCGCCATCTTCGTGAAGCGTATATTTGCATGTTAGTTAAATTTGAACAACATCACCCTCAAGGCCTTCTTGCCCCAGAGTTTAGAAGGGTGTTTTTAGATAGCATTAAATGGCTTTGGAATCATTTAGCGGTTTGGCTGAAGCATACATCGCTTCAAGACCGATTCCCAAGTGTGCTCTGGTACGGAGAAATGAATAAAAGTCAGCAATATTTTCTATTCCTACTTATGATTATTGGCTGTGATGTTCTTATCTTTCATCCGGAGGGAAAAGATGAATTTGCAGAGATTGATGGAAATAATCAATTTTCTAAAGTTATTCAGTACCCGTCAAAAGGAAAGATGCAACCATTTCCTACAGAAGAACCTGAAAGGACGTCCACTGTTGCATATCGAGCGTCACGAGAAATGGATGCTGTTTTGCATCATTCAGAGTCACAATTGTATAAACCGTGGCAGTTCCGTAAGCATATCCCTCATGTCACAACCTTAAAAACGACCTATGATGAATTGTTTCTATTAGCAAAAGAGCGGGCTTTTATTCGACCAAATTTTGCCGTAATAGGAGAGGAAGTGAAAATTCCGTCGCTCTTTAGCAAAATTATGGGTGTTTCTCAAAACCGGAAAGAATATTGGAACAAAATGCAGCTACTAATAGACCAAAAGCTGACTGCAACCATCAAGCATTTTCCTTTTACAACCGAGTCGACGACCAACCAACGATTTCATTACGAGCATGCGACTGAAAACGGGAGGCTGTCCCCTGAAAAACTAATGGAAAGTCATTGGTGGAAATATAAGCACTTACCTAATGGCACTCAACATGCCATAGCTCATGGCATTTCGAGAGTATGTGCAGAACGTAAATTACTACCTCAGCTAAAAGAATCGTCTGAGCAAATAAGTCTGTATCTATTTACGCAGTGTATGGATATCCCGGAAATCGTGTTAAAGCTCATTCAACAGTTTGATTATGCTCAAGAAATACCGAAGTTAATTTTGTACAATAATGAGGTGAATGGTTCATTATCGCGGTCCGATGCTGCCTTGCTACTTTTTATGAATGAAATTGGGTTTGATATTATTCTCTATAATCCACCAGGTCATAACTGTATTGAACAATTCATCCAAGTAGACGTTTTTGATACACACTGGCTAGAGGAAATGATCTTTGAACTTGAATTCAAAGAAGAAAGTGTTTTACAAAAATTCATCAAGTCGATTAAACGTTAAGATAGAGGAGAGTGTTAATGAATGAACGATCAAAGTATTCAAACAATTGGATCGCAAGAAGTTTTAAACGAAGAAAAAGGCAATGAGCTTCGTGTACAACTAAAAACGGAGCCAGAAGTTCAACAGATTGCTCGACAATTAGATGTGAAAAATCAAACAGAATTATTAGAATATGGTAAAGAGCCGGCTGTCCAAATTTCGCAGTTCTCAGATCGTATTCTGTCCTTAATGAAATCAACAAGTGTGACAGACTCTGGTATGATGCTGAAGCAGTTAGGCAAGCTGATGGACCGCTTTGATAAAAAGGATTTCGATGAGCCAAAAGGGATGTTTGGAAAGTTATTTAGTCGTGGAGACAAAATGATTGAGAAAATCTTCGGGAAATACCAAACACTTGGGAAAGAAATTGAGAAGATTCATATCGAAATATCAAAATATAAAGATGAAATGACGAAGTCAACGACGAACCTTGATGAAATGTATGAGCATAACGTCCAATACTATATGGACCTTGAAAAATACATCGTAGCAGGGGGACTAAAACTTGAAGAATTGAAAGAGAGAATGGAGGTACTAGATCACCAAGTAGCAAATGGAGATCAGATGGCACAGCTTGAATTGACAACCTTAAGTAATAATCTTCAAACCTTGGATGAGCGGGTATATGATTTAGAAATGGCCCGTATGGTGGCCTTACAAACAGCCCCGCAAATTCGATTACTGCAGCGTGGAAACACAAAATTAATTGGAAAAATCAATTCCGCCTTTATTACGACAATCCCTATCTTCAAAAATGGGATTATTCAAGCAGTTTCAGCTAAACGACAGAAACTAGTAGCAGATTCTTTAAACGAATTAGACAAACGTACGAATGAAATGTTGCTTAGAAACGCTCAAAACATCTCAAGTCAGAGTACCGAAATTGCAAGACTAGCGGGTAGACCAAGCATTAAAATTGAAACCATTGAAGAATCATGGAGCACAATAGTCAAAGGGCTCGAAGAAACAAAAGCAATCGAAGAAGAAAACCAACATTTACGAGTAGAAGGTACAAAAAGAATATTACAACTACAAGAAAACATCAAAAACCACAACCGTTAATTTAAAGAAAAGCGGAAGTGGCTAGCTCTGAGACGGCAGGCAAATGGCGGAGCCCAGAGGAAATCCTGATTTATTCTATAACTGCTACTCGGTGCTATTACGAGCTGCAGCCAGACTCTTTCCAAATCTAAAACAGTACATTAAAGCCGAACAATGAGTCACATTGTTCGGCTTTTTGCCCTTAACTAGATGGATGATAATGAATTGTTGCTCCATACTAATGGTATTACTCAAAGAGGAAGTTGTTTATAGTGAAGAAAAGTGTAAAGGTCTTGGGTATTCTCATCCTTCTTTCGTTGTTAATACCGTTATCAATTCATATGGAAGTTAAAAAAGGTGCAAAATCGTACCAAGAGCATCACCCTCTCATTGAAACAGATTTCTTTCATGGAAATGTATCCCTTTTTACGGAAGGAATGCCATTGTTTGATGCTCTGTTTCAAGATATTGATCAAGCGACTACATCTATTTTTATTCATTTTTTTATCGTTAGAGAAGATCCTATTTCTTTACGCTTTGTGCACAAATTGATAGAGAAAGCTAAAGAAGGGTTGGATGTTAAGCTATCAGTAGATTATATTGGGAATTCGTTATCAAAAAAAACAATAGACCGCTTGGAGCATAATGGCGTTGAATTTGTAAATAGTCGTTCTCCGGAACTTCACTCTTTTTTCTATTCGATTAATCATCGAAACCACCGTAAGTTGGCCGTTATTGATGATCAAATAGGTTACATTGGAGGGTTTAACATAGGAGAAGAATACATTGGAAATAATCAAGAGTTCGGCTATTGGCGTGACTATCATTTGCGTATCACTGGAGAGGCGACCAGCGCAATCCAAACGCAGTTTGCTCGTGACTGGACCGAAGACACAAAGGAATTTATGGAGCTCCCGAAGTTAAATGAGAAAAATAGGGGACGTAATAAAGAAATTAAGTTTATGTTTTCAACAGGGGTCGAGTTAGAGAACAAAATGATTGACTTAATTAATGAAGCTAAATCGTCAATCACTATTGCAACTCCTTACTTCATCCCTAGTAAGCGAGTAAGAAAGGTCCTTATCCGAGCTCATAACCAAGGAGTAAAGGTGAAATTATTGATTCCAGATAATACAGATGCTTGGTTTACGAAACCCCCAAGTTACTTGATTACAAAAGAACTAATAACTGAAGGAATTGACATATATTTATACACAAAAGGTTTTTTTCACGGGAAAGTAATGGTAATCGATGATAAACTAGCAGACATAGGAACAGCAAATTGGGATCCACGCAGTATGTATTTGAATGATGAGGCGAACTGTATTATTACGGATAAAGATATAGTTTCAGAGGTAAACAAACAGCTCTCAGAGGATTTTTTAAACAGCCGGAAATTAACAATAGATTTATATGAGGATCTACCTTTTTGGGAGAAGTGGTTTATGCATACGCCAGAATCGGTTTATTTCTACTTTTAATTTTATTCCAAGGAAGAGAATAGGTAGATAATCATTGAAAGCGACTAAGAAAAAGTTCATTGTGTGAGGAGCTTTTCGTATACATTTTTCCAAGAGGTGTAAATATGACCGCGAAAAGCCATTTTTTTTGCCAAATAGCCTAATAAAGATGTAAGATGATAAGAGGTGTTTAGGCTAGAAAAACGATATTTTTCATTCGAAATCATTAAAAATATCGTTGTGAAGGAATAAAGTACCCCCACAAATTGAAGGTTATTGTCGAAATTTGTTATATGTAGAAGAATATATAATTGCGCGGAGGAAAATCATGTTACGTGAAAAAATTCTTGAATTAAGGCACCCAAATGTAGACTCAAATCGACTTTCGCATAATACTGTTCAGCCTATAAAGCGAAGTAGTTTGAAGGGAAGAAGCATACAAAAAATCCAATCATTAAAAAAAGATTGGGAAGAATCAGTAATGTTGGAATTACTTCTAAGTTTTTCTTTAGTTAAAAAAATTCATGGTGTTTATTTGTGGGATGTCAATCAGCGTTTGAGAGACTTGGCTAAAACGAATCCGAATGTTCAAGATTTTCAAAGAGGGATCATTACTATTCCGTTAGAACGAAGGAAAAAAGTGGAATTTATTACTCCGATACAAAAGAGCGAGATAGAAAAACAAATTGATCAATTAGATGGTCTTGAATTATTACGACTAATTTTTTTACTACCCTGTAAGCCAGTGTATAAGGAAGAGAAGTTTTTTGACGATGTGTCTAGGTGGATCGAAATACAGATTCGTTCAGATGAAAACGGACAAGATGCCGAATAGGCATCTTTATTTGATTTGAAAAAGGAAAAATTAATGGCAATCTGCTATTCGGTTATAAAGAAGATAAATTCATAACCTATCCATTAGAGAGTGAATCCTCTTTTAGGCACTGAAAAAGTGACCTTTTAGAGAAAAAGGAGCCAAGACCTTACTGCAAATAGGTTCTTGGCTTCTTGAATTTTCTGTATATTAATAAACATCTTCAGCCAAAAAATAAAAAGTTGCTTTTTCAAGAGCCTTATCCCCTTGTGCCCCTTTTTATGATTTGGCGAGAGATATATTGCTATGAGGGAGAGATACAATCACTATTGTTCCTTTATTCTCTTGGCTTTTATATTCAAGCGACCCATGATGATTTTGAACAATTTTTTTCGAAATCATTAAACCAAGACCCGTTCCTTTTTCTTTTGTTGTATAGAAAGGAGCGTCTATTTTCTCCAGAAGATCTGGTCGAATCCCATCTCCAGTATCTTTAATATGAATTAGAATATTTGAATCTGTTTTCTCAATAGAAATAGATAATTCTCCGCCGTGTGGCATGGCTTCTAATGCATTTTTAAATAGATTTATGAAAAGCTGTTTCAATTGATTTGGTTCGCAATACATGGAGATGTTTTCTTGTTTCCAATCCTCATGAATGGACACATTGTTTAAATTACATTCAGATTCAAATAAGACTATCACATCCCGGATCACGTCATCTAGTAGGGATATTTTGTGTATATCAGCTTGGGGTTTGGCTAAGACGAGAAACTCACTAATGATTAGATTAATTCTTTGTAGTTCAGATAGCATGACATTTGTATAAGTTTTATACTTATTGTTTTCGTCACTGTGTATCATTTGAATAAAACCAGATATCACCGTTAAAGGATTCCGAATTTCGTGCGCGACACCCGCAGCCATTTCTCCTGCAATGGATAATTTTTCAGACTGAAGTAGCATGTTTTCGGTATCTTTTTTGTAGGAAATATCTCTTGATATAGCAGACATTGCAATGATATTACAGGTGTGATCAAAAATAGGTGAAAGTGTTATTTCAACAGCAAATTCAGTACCATCTTTTCTGACATCGATGGTTTCTAGAGAGATTATACTTTCACCATTTAAAACCCTACTCGTTCGTTCTTTTGCTTGAGCTTGAAGTCGCTTAGGAACGAGCTCTGGACGTTTGCCAACACAGTCTGCTTTTTTCCACCCGTAAATTTCTTCAAAAGCAGGGTTGACATCAAGAATCTTTCCTTCTAGGTCAAATACACTGACGGCATCTTTAGCATATTCAAATACAAGATTAAAATAGGATTGAGTAGAATGAAGTTTATTTTTAATGAATTGTTCACTTTTTACTTTCTCATTAAACAACGTATTTGTGTAATGTGTGTGAAATAGAAAAAATATAGATAAAGCAAAAGAAAATATAAGCAGGGAAAGAACATGAGAGGTTTCACCTTCGGAATGATTGATGATTGAATTGGAGTAGGTGAAAAATAGCAACATGAACATGCTCAAAATACTTGCTAGCCAAAGGGCACGCATATTTTGATAAAGAGCAACTATAACAATTCCAACTGGAATATAGAGCAAATGAAAGTAACTAGGGTGAAGAAGATTGATGAAAAATAAATAGGAAAAAAGACAAGACGTAGTTCCATAAAGAACAAGTTTTGATGAATAGTTTTGAATCTGTAAAAGGATCAAACTGATGCCAATTATACTGCCAATCAACCAGTTGTCGAACGTAATACTCTCGATTAGAGAGGAAATAATGAGATGGCTCAGTAGCCCACCCCAGAAGAACATGAGAATAAACTTATTTCGCTTATATATGAAGAGATCTCCTTGTTGTATCATCTAAAAACCACTTTCTTTATAAAGTCAATTATAGCCTGTTGTATAAAATATAAAGGAAGTTGCGTGAAAGAACAATAGTGGAGAGATGATCATTCCTTCGATATAATAAAGAAGTACAATAAAAAGGGGGAAGTTGATGACTACATATCCAAATTCAAATGAGACGATTTCACTTATTAAAGATCTTGTTTCAATTCCAAGTCCAAGCGGTTACACCGAAGAGGTTATTGCTTATGTCGAGCGTTTTCTAGAAAACAGTTCAGCGGAATTAAAGAGAAATAGAAAAGGTGGATTAATTGTCTCTCTAAAAGGAAAAGACGATGAAAAACAGCGAATGTTGACGGCTCACGTCGATACACTAGGAGCTATGGTCAAAGAAGTGAAAAGTAATGGAAGATTAAAATTATCCATGATCGGTGGTTTTAATTGGAGTTCAGTCGAAGGAGAGTATTGTACGATTCATACTTCTTCAGGAAACGCCTTAACAGGGACGATCTTAATGCATCAAACTTCTGTGCATGTATACAAAGATGCTCGAGAAGCGAAACGTGATGAAAATAATATAGAAATACGAATTGATGAGAAAGTATTTAATGAGAACGACGCAAGAGAAGTAGGGATTGAAGTAGGAGATTTTGTTTCGTTTGATCCCCGAGTTCAAGTCACAAGTAGTGGGTATATTAAGTCTCGTCACCTAGATGATAAAGCAAGTGTAGCTATACTACTAAACTTGATTAAAACCATTGAAGAACAAAACATACAATTACCTTATACAACCCACTTTTTAATCTCGAATAATGAGGAAATTGGCTATGGAGGAAATTCAAATATTCCAGAAGAAACCGTAGAATACTTAGCTGTAGATATGGGAGCATTAGGGGACGGTCAAGCCTCAGATGAGTATACAGTGTCAATTTGTGCGAAAGATTCAAGCGGTCCCTATCACTTTGGACTCCGTCAAAAACTCATTGAATTAGCCAAACAGAATCAAATAGATTATAAAGTTGATATATATCCTTATTATGGTTCAGATGCATCTGCAGCCATTCGAGCGGGGCATGACATCATTCATGGACTCATCGGACCGGGAATTGAAGCTTCACACGCTTATGAGCGTACGCATATGTCTTCGATTCAACAGACAGAAAAATTGTTGTATCATTATGTTCAATCTGAGCTTGTCGAGTGAAAACGGTTATGAAGCCTAAATAAAAAACCTTCTTTATAGAGAAGGTTTTTTGTTTAGGCTTTATTTGACAAAGGTACAACTTTTCAGAAGAACGATATAAACTTACCATGTCAAGAGTTCATTTTTTGGGGTTGTGGGCAAGACATTTTTTCTTGTCGTTTGAAAATAAAGGATTGTGACATTGGACAGTTGTTTAAAAAGTTTCAATAATGATAATATATGTAATAAGGGGGATATCTCCTGATATTTAGGATGTTCTCCTAAAAATGTTGCTTATCGTAGCAATATATATTCGGTTTAAAAGGTCAATGAGCAACCTTTTAGCCTGAGCTTCTTATGCTGGTGCCTTTCTTGATGATTGATAAAATAATGGATTTGTGAGGTCAAAGAATGAATACACATAAATTATTATCTTGTTTAAAAATGAAAACCGTTTACGGCATTCTCCCAGAAACAATACATAATGTAACGTTTGACTCTAGAACCGTAACGGCAGATTCTTTGTTTATTTGTACAAAAGGTTTCACAGTTGATGGGCATGACTATGCTCAAAAAGCTGTAGATATGGGAGCAACACTTATCTTGGCGGAAAAGAAATTGGATATTGAATTAGAAAAGGCTGCACTTGTTGTCGTAAAGGATTCAATTAAAGCGATGGCTCATCTAGCAGATTTTTTCTATAATTCTCCTTCTCAAAAAATGAATCTTTTTGGAGTGACAGGAACGAATGGAAAAACGACTGTAACCAATCTTATTCACACTATTTTGATTAAATACGGTCAATCCTCTGGAGTTGCCGGTACGATTGGATTTGATTTAAATGGTGAACTATTCCCAAGCAATAATACAACAAGTGATATTTTAACCACTCAGCAGGTGTTAGCGAAAGCACTATCGAAGAATATTGAAAATATGGTCCTTGAAGTATCTTCACATGGATTAGCACTAGGAAGATTATGGGGAGTTGACTTTGACGTTGTGACTTTTACGAATCTTTCTCATGACCACTTAGACTATCACGAAAGTATGGAGCATTATGGGTATGCGAAGGGTTTGCTTTTTTCCCAATTGGGACAAGATCTAAGAACTGCTAAATTTGCAGTCTTAAATGCAGATGATGAGTGGTATGAACGATACCGTTCGATGACGGCTCATGAAGTCATTTCCTATGGTATTTCGGAAATAGCTGATTTTCAAGCAACGAACATCCAATTTCATCAAGACCTAACGACATTCGATTTACTTTCTCCTGAAGGAAATTTTTTAGTTGAAATGAAGCTTTTAGGTGAATTTAATGTTTCTAATATTTTGGCTACAATTGCTTCTCTTTACGCAAAAGGATTGGAGATTGAGACGATTGTCAATCTGATTAAAGACCTTGATTCAGTGAGTGGTCGGATGGAAAAAGTTGAAACAAGTGCACCCCTATCCCTTTATGTGGATTACGCACATACACCAGATGCCATTGAAAAAGCGATTCAATCAGTACAACCATTTAAAAAGAATAAAATTATCTTTTTAGTAGGGACTGGTGGGGATCGTGACAAATCTAAACGTCCTGCAATGGCAGAGAAAGCATCTGTTGCTGATTATGTGATATTAACGACGGATGATCCGCGTTATGAGTCATATGATAGTATTGTAAATGATTTAGCACAAGGTATGAAGCACAATCAATATGCATTAATTGGAGATCGCGAAGAAGCAGTCAAACATGCTATCGAAGTAGCTGAGGTAAATGATATCATAATCTTTGCGGGTAAAGGTCATGAAGATTATCAAATCATTGAAGATACAAAATATCCTCATAGTGATCGTGAAATTGCACTAGATCAGTGTGAAAAAAAATACAGTCTTTCCTAACAAAAAGAAGAGGCTGGGAAATAACTAAATTGACCATTCTTAAAGCTGAATAATTTTAATTTAATTTAGCGATATAAATAAAAAACCCAAACTAATACGAAACTCTAAATTAGAATTTCGCATGATAGTTCGGGTTTTTCTTTGGATAAAATGCTTTTGTCCCAACCTCACTTAGAAACCTTTAAATAAGGTCTACTGGGAGGACTAACTGCAGTGGACTAACATTTATCTCTCCAGCTAGTCGATTACCGCTCTATCTCTTGGTTATCAGTATTTTATTTCTACGGAATCACTACTGTAGGTTGTTGTGATTGTCCGTGTTCTTCTATTAATTCTTGAATGGACAATAATTCATATAGAATTATGGCTTCAGGAGAAAACATGGATGCGTATTCCTTCGGCTTTTGTTGATGAAGGGATTCATTCATATGCCAAAATTCTTCAGCAAGTTTCCTCATTAACTGATAATGCTCATCTGTGAGAGAAAGTGTTGGATCACTTAAGCTTGTTGCCAATGAGGTAGAAGCCATTTGTATCAGTGTTTTTTGTTTGTCAGTCCATAGAATTCTTCTTTCTTCAAGATAAACTAAATTTCCAATATGATAGAGAATCTGTCGTAAAATAAGGAGTTGCTTTTGTTTCAATTGAAAAATATTTAATTCTACTTTGGTGTGCCGGTGAAACTTCCATTCTTCTCGTTGATATTGACATAGAATATCGGTTCGATCCAGTTCTTTTTGGATCTTCTGGATCAACCTTGCCGTCGTTGAATTTTTAGCATTTTCATGTAATACACTTTTCATTCTTTTTTGTAGTAGCTCTCCACATTGTTGATAGAGTGAATCTAGATTATGTCCAATTTTTATCGAGTAATGTGGAGGAAGCACAAAGAAATTTACAAGCGATGAAACTATAAGCCCAATCGATGTTGTTCCAAGTCTTGTGAAATACGAGACAACATAATGATCTTGTGTCGCTGGAATCATAGCAACGGCTGTTAAGGTAGCTACTAACATTCCCTCGTCAAGGTGGAGTTTATGAGTTAGTAAAATCGTGGCTACTGCAGCTAGTGCATATGTTAATGGTGCATCACCCAATAGGTAGGTAAATAATACAGCAAATCCTGCTCCAAGTGCAGAAGCGGGAAAGCGGATCATTCCTTTTTTGATGGAATCAGCAGCCGTAGGTTCAATCGTCACAATAGCTGTTATGACGGCAAACTCTGAAGGCCATCCTAAGAATTGACAAATAAGAGCTGTTAGAAAAACAGCAACTCCTGTTTTCACAATTCTCCCACCAAATAATCGATATTTTCGTAAATTCATTTTAATCTCCCCAACCATTCTAGTGTCCCATTTTTGTTTTTCTTCTCTTTAATTAAAACAAATGGAAGACACCTCGAGCAAGGGCTTGAGGTGTTAGATTTTTTATCGCATAAAAAGAAGCTACTTTTAGTCCTTCATCTTTACAGTTAAAAAATATGGATAGGCTTAGATAAGCATGCCAGCAATCGCGGCACTTAATAAGGATGCAAGAGCACCAGCTAAAATGGCTCTAAGTCCAAGCCTTGCGATATCACTTCTACGCTCCGGAGCTAAATTACCTAATCCGCCAAGTAAGATACCTAGTGAAGATAAATTTGCGAATCCACAGAGGGCAAATGAGACAATGGCAACGGTTTTTGGAGTAAGGGTGTCGAGTACTTCAGTGAAACTAGAGTATGCGACAAACTCATTAATAATTATTTTCTGACCGATGAAATTCCCAGCTTGTACGGCCTCTTCCCATGGAACACCAATGGCAAAGGCTAAAGGAGCAAAAACATAGCCAAGAATGAGTTCTAATGATAAGTTCTCAAAACCTACAAGTCCTCCGAGGAATTCTAATATTCCATTTAGAAGTGCGACTAAAGCAATAAAAGCTAGCAACATAGCTCCAATATTTAGGGCAAGCGATAAACCGACACTTGCTCCTTTTGCTGCTGCATCAATGACATTCGTTGAGTCTTTATCCACTTCCATTTCGAATTCTTTCGGTTCAGGTGTTTCATCTGTTTCCGGGACGAATATCTTAGCTAATACAAGGCCAGCAGGAGCAGCCATAAAGCTTGCGGCTAATAGAAATTCTAACGGTACGCCTAATAAAGAATAGCCGATTAAAACGGACCCAGCGACAGAGGCAAGTCCTCCTGTCATAACGGCAAATAATTCAGACTCGGTCATTTTGTTAAGATAGGGCCTCACGACAAGAGGAGCCTCGGTTTGGCCGACAAATATATTGGCGGCAGCTGACATTGATTCTGCTTTCCTCGTTCCTAATAACCATGATAAAAACCCGCCAATAACTTTAATAAATACTTGCATGATGCGAAGATAATAAAGAACGGAAATTAACGATGAAAAAAAGATGACTACGGGCAAAATATCAAAGGCGAAGACAAAGAAAATGTTTGTTTCCTCTCCGTATAATCCACCAAATAAAAATTTGGCCCCAGCATCTGAATAACCAATAATCTGATTGACGACCTTCGTGAAACCTTTTAAAGCTGTTTGTCCAAAATCTGTTTTTAATACAAGAAAGGCAAATATTAATTGAATTCCTAGTCCGCCTAAAATAGTGCGAAAGTTAAGTTTGGATTTATGAGAGGAAAAAACAAAAGCAATTCCCAAAACCGTAAGTATTCCGAATATCCCCCATAAGACTTGCATTGGCTCACCTCATTTTCGTATTTTTCTTGAATTTCTGACCTTTTTCAGATAAAATGCATTGGGACATTCATTCAAGTCGTGATTTTCGTTTATTCACTCGGAAAATAGTATGTGCAAATGAAATGAAATCATTCAGTTTGAGGTGAAATTATGAAGGTTAGAAAAACATTAGTTAATGAGAACGAAACAAAAATATTCTTATATGAAAATAAGAAAGAAGAATACATTTTAGTAGCTATACCTGCATTCCACTGGTCTTTTTCTTTTACTTACGAGAAGTTTGGGAAAACATTAATTGTAGAGATGACTACTTCACTTTTAAAATGTACGGGACTTTCTGAGGGGAAATGTGAAGCGCTCGCATTACGATTAGATCAATGGACAAAGGAAATGTAGAGGAAAAGAAACGCTAGAGTATTGAGCGTTTCTTTTTATTTGGATTCTTCTGCACTCATGAAACGAGTCTTGAATGTAGGGGGGAGAAGGACTATGATAGAAAAGCAAAGAAAATTCTACTTACTTAAACTAGATGAATGGAATCTTTATTATAGAAGGTTTTTTTCGTATCCTTTGTTACTATTGGAAAGTAATCATCGATGGAAACCACCATTTTGGCAATGACTGTATCAAAAAATTACGAAAGATGCCTAGATGCCTACTGTGATGCGGTATATACTGCTACGATAAGCAACAATCTTTGCGAAAACAGCTTTAATAGAAAGGGAACTAATCAATTATGACAAAAAGCTTTGAACAAGAGGTTCTTTCAAGAAGAACATTCGCCATTATTTCTCATCCAGATGCAGGGAAAACGACGCTGACCGAACAATTATTATTATTCGGAGGAGCTATTCGCTCAGCTGGTACAGTAAAGGGGAAAAAAACAGGGAAATTTGCTACGTCAGACTGGATGGAAATTGAAAAACAAAGAGGAATTTCCGTGACGTCTTCAGTTATGCAATTTGATTATGACGGAACACGTGTAAATATTCTTGATACACCTGGACACCAAGACTTTAGTGAAGATACGTATCGGACGTTAATGGCTGTTGATAGTGCCGTCATGATTATAGATTCTGCTAAGGGAATTGAGCCACAAACACTCAAATTATTTAAAGTTTGCCGCATGCGTGGTATACCCATCTTTACGTTTATTAATAAGCTTGATCGTCAAGGGAGAGAACCATTAGAATTATTGGAAGAATTAGAAGAAGTGCTAGGGATCGAGTCCTACCCAATGAATTGGCCGATTGGCATGGGAAAAGAATTTTTAGGGATCTATGACCGACATTATAATCGAATTGAGTATTTTAAAAACCATGAGAGTAATGATACCTATCTCCAGCTAAATGAAGAAGGAGAAGTAGAAGGAGAGCATGAAATTAAAGAAAACGCTCTATATGATCAGGCCTTAGAAGAAATCCATTTATTAAATGAGGCGGGAAATGAATTCTCAGAAGAAAAGGTGAAGAGTGGGGAACTGTCTCCCGTCTTCTTCGGGAGTGCTTTAGCGAATTTTGGCGTACAAACCTTCTTAGAGACGTATTTACAATTTGCACCTTCTCCTCAACCGCGAAAAACAGAAGAAGGAGTTGTTAAGCCAACAGCCGAAGAATTTTCTGGATTTATCTTTAAAATACAAGCCAATATGAATCCTGCTCATCGTGACCGGATTGCGTTTGTACGGATATGTTCAGGTAATTTTGAAAGGGGGATGAATGTAAGACTATCCCGAACCGGGAAGTCTATGAAATTGTCTCAAACTACCCAATTTTTAGCCGATGACAGAAGTACGGTCAACGATGCCGTTAGTGGTGATATTATCGGTCTTTATGATACGGGGAATTACCAGATTGGCGATACCATTGTTGCGGGGAAAAATCTATTTCAATATGAAAAACTCCCGCAGTTTACGCCAGAAATTTTTGTGAAGGTTTCGGCAAAGAATGTTATGAAGCAAAAGAGTTTCTACAAAGGAATTGATCAGCTAGTCCAAGAAGGGGCTATTCAATACTATAAGACACTTCGAACGGAAGAGATTATATTGGGAGCTGTCGGCCAATTACAATTTGAAGTATTCGAACATCGAATGAAAAATGAATATAATTCTGATGTGGTTATGCAAAATATTGGAACAAAAATTGCTCGATGGATTGAAAACGAAGAAGATGTTAAAGAAACAATGTCTAGTTCACGTAGCTTGCTTGTTAAAGATCGCTACGGACGTTTAGTCTTTTTATTTGAAAATGATTTTGCTACTAGATGGTTTCAAGATAAAAACCCAGGAATCCGTTTATTTAGTTTAATGTAAGGCATTATCCTAGGTTATAAAATTATGAGGAGAAAGGAGGAGGATATTTATGAGCATATTATCCGAAAACTCATGTGTTCATTGTGGGATACCGATTCAACTATTTGAAAAAGGTTTGACTCTCTTACAAATACACACAACAAATATGGTGACTAAAGATTCTCTTTCCTTTTTCCAAAGGGCAGATGGTTTGGGGATTGGTTTATTACGACTTATGATACCTTAGAAGATCTCCTGACTTTTCTTAGGAAATTTCGAATGCAATAAAGTTTTAAAGGCTTCTCTTTTAGCATTTCTTCCAATATGCAGGTTGTCCAGAACTTACTGATTAGATCAATTGTACGATATTTTGTCGCATTGAGACGAGATCACTTTATGCAGAGTGGTTCAGTTATGTACAACCAATTCTAGGGATTGATTCTCAAGAGTTATATGGCTATGAATCATTACTTCGAGCAACAGGAGAGAAATCGATTTCTCCCTTTTCCTTGTTTCAAACAGCTAATCGATTAGGATTGCATTCTCTTCTTGATAAAAGAGCAAGAGAATCGGCTATAAAATCGAGAAGAGGTCAAATGCCAACCGGAGTTAAAAGTTATATTTATTTTTCACCATCAACCATTTTTAATCCATCCTTTTATTTGAAACATAAATTTCAAGTGGTAAAACGATAAAAAATTTCTCCTGTTGATTTTGTGTTTGATGTTGTCAAAAACCGAAAAAAGTTATTGATGTCAATCATCTTAAAAATGTTATAACTACAAACCAAAACGAAGAAATGAAGGGAGCATTAGATGATGTTGGAAGCGGATTTTCAACGATTGAAATGTTAGCGTTTCTTCTACCTGATTATGTGAAATTTGACCGATCACATATTTCCTATTGTGATCAGTCTGTACGTGAGCAGTAATCATTACAAGAAGTCCTACACGTGGCTCAATTGTTAGGCATTTTCGTTTAGCTGAAGGAATTGAGAGGGATGAGGAATGAAACATCTGTAAGCAAATAGGAATGGACTTTGTTCAAGTCTATTATTTTGAAAGACCACGCGAGCAATTACTGAAAATATAAAAAACTGCTATGGCCGGCTTTTTGTGCTACTGGCAGTGACATGGAGCGTTGACAAGAGTCAACGCTTTTCTCTAGTGCAATTATTTTTCCAAAAGGATTACATAGAATAGACAAAATTGGTTACCAGAGAGTGATTTTTGCATAGTGAAAGTTGCGCTGATTTTTTCTCTTGCTATATAGTAGTAAAGTAGGGAGATACTAGAAATGTTTTATTAGATTGTTTTCGCCATGATTGTTGCTTTTCGTACTAGCCTATAAATTGTGATGGAGCTTTGTTTCGGTGCATACTTTCGTCCATTTTTGATGGAATTCAACAGCAAAATGGAGGATTCAATCTAAACTTAGATGAAATAGCCACAATGGATAGGCAAATAGCCTTTTATTGAGGTATATATGCGAGCTTTAACTATCACTGGAACTTAAGCCTCCCGTGAATGATTTTATGTAGGTATAGAGGTAGCAAGGCTAGGTGAATCAGGTTGTAAAACCGCTGAAATGACTGGTTATCATAAGAGGTGTAAGGATCTAACCTAAATCATTTCTACTTATAAGATTGTGTGAAAGGAAGATGTTACGTGATCAGTTCATTTTCAATCAGAAGACCAATTTTTACTTTTGTCACAATGTTTGTCATCTTAATTCTAGGGGGAATATCCTTAACTAGGATTCCATTAAAATTAATACCAGATATTAATCCTCCAGTTGGAGTGGTCGTTACAACCTACCCAGGTGCGGGTCCAATTGAAGTTGCTGAGAAAATTACTAAACCATTGGAAGCTAATCTGGCGACGCTTCCTGGTATTAAAACCATCACATCGACCTCTCAAGAAGGTTCAAATTTTTTGCTGTTACAATTTTCATGGGATACTTCAATTGATGAAATTCAGAATGAAGTTCTACAGCGAATCGATCAAACACCAATCCCAGATAATGCAGGCTCCCCAAGATTTTTGAAATTCGACCCCGCCCAGTTTCCAATCATCCAGGTTTCACTACAAAGTATGAAGAATGAAGGGGATTTAAAAGATTTAGCTCTAAAACTAAAACAAGAGTTAACTAGAGTAAAGGGTGTCGCCAGTGTTAATCTTTCGGGTTCTTTTCTAGATGAAATTCGAATTGAGTTAGTTCAAGGAAAAGTAAAGAAATACTCCTTATCCCAAAGTGATGTCGCTAATGTAATCGCAGCAAATAACATTTCGATGCCAGGTAATAGCATCAAAACGGAAGGGAAATCTTTAACAACGCGAGTCATCAGTACGTTGTCAAGTGTAGAAGAAATTAAAGAACTTGTGATTACAAACGATCCTGTTTCTAAAAGGCAAATAACATTAGGTGATATTGCTCTCGTTCAAAAGCAAAAAGTAGAAACAAACACAATAACTAGAGCCAATGATCAACCATCCGTTTTATTAAGCATTCTACAAGAGTCCGATGCAAACACAGCAGAAGTGTCGACAGCGTTTCAAGAGGAATTATTGAATTTACTAGAGGAGGACCGCTATGAAGGAATCAAATCTGATGTGTTATTTGATCAAGGGAAATATATTCAAGAGGCAATGGGGAATATTGCAAATGCATTAATTCTAGGTGGTTCTTTTGCCATGCTTGTATTATTCCTATTTTTACGGAATGTCAAAAGCCCTATAATCATAGGGATTGCTATTCCCTACTCCGTGATTGTTACGTTTGTACTAATGTTTTTCGCAGACTTCTCTTTGAATATTATGACATTAGGTGCCCTTGCCCTCGGGATAGGGATGTTGGTGGACAATGCAATTGTGGTGATCGAAAATATTTATCGCCATCTATCACTAGGAAAAGACGCGAAAGAAGCAGCCCGTGAAGGAGCAAAAGAAGTTGGTCCAGCCATAACCGCTTCAACACTAACTACGGTTGCTGTTTTTGTTCCAGTTGTGTTTATTTCTGGATTAATTGGTGAATTGTTTACTGAATTCGCTTTAACGATTTCCTTTAGCCTTCTGGCTTCTCTTCTAGTAGCCCTAACCGTGATTCCCATGCTTGCTAGTAGATGGCTGAAGCCCCCCAAAGGGAATAGAGAATTGAAAAATAGACGCGTGAAAAAAAGTAAGTGGTTTGAAAATAGCTTGAAATGGACATTATCCCATCGAATTTGGGTCATTCTCTTTACCATCGTTCTTTTAGTTTTAGGAGGATTGGGCTTAACGACTGTTGGTACACAATTTCTACCAGCCACCGATGAAGGTTACTTTACAATGAATGTAGAACTGGAAAATGGCGTCTCGATCAATGAAACGGAAAAAGCGGTTGAACAAATTGAAAGCAAACTAGCTTCAGAAGAAGAGGTCGAGTTGTACGTTAGTTTAATTGGAACAACACAGGAAGGATCTTTTAGGGGGACAAGTCAGCAGAATATTGCAGAGATTTACGTAAAATTAGTTTCGTTAGAAAAACGGAATCGATCGATTTTTGAATTTGTAGATGACATAAAACCGGCTCTAGAGCAGGCGACTGGGGATGTAAAGCTAACGTTTAATCTTCAGTCAACTTCTGGAAGTTCGCCACAAACACTAACATTTAGTGTTCAGGACCCTAATAAATCGCGGCTCGATGAGAGTGTTGAAAAACTGCAAGCGAATTTAGGAGATGTTGAATATGTGACGGATGTAACATCAGATATTCAAGATACTGTAGAAGAAGTTCAAATGCTAGTCAATAGACAAAAAGCGCTAGATGTCGGTTTACTACCAGCGACTATTGCGTCAGAAGTGACGAATATTACTCGCGGGATACAAACGACGCAAATCATCACTGAAAATTCAGAGGTATTGCCTGTATTGATTCAATACGATCAGGACGTTGTAGAGAATATTGACAAATTAAAACGATTATTATTAAAATCACCGAGCGGTCAATATATAGAATTAAGAGAGGTAGTAGATATATCTACGGCTACTGGTCCTGTCAAGGTGCAACGAATCAATCAACAAAATGCAGTTCAATTTTCAGTTAAATATACTTCTGACACCAATTTAGGAGTGATGTCAAATTTAGTCGATGAAAAAATCATGGAACTTGATTTGCCAGAAGAAACTGAGATTAACTTTAGTGGAGATAGGGAATTATTGGAAGATTCGATTGGTGATATGTTTATGGCGATCATACTGGCAATTGTGTTAATATATCTCGTTATGGCTGCTCAATTCGAATCGTTAAAGTTCCCATTTGTTATTATGTTTACAGTGCCCCTGATGGTTATCGGTGTCGCTATTGCTCTAACGCTAACCGCCACACCGATTAGCATTTCTGCCATCATTGGCATTATGGTTTTAGCAGGAATTGTTGTAAATAATGCGATTGTTCTCGTTGATTACATTAATCAACAAAAAGAGAAGGGTACTCCTTCTTATGAAGCCATTATTATGGCTGTGAAAAATCGAGCTCGCCCAATCTTAATGACAGCACTTACCACTATTTTAGGCTTACTCCCGCTCGCCTTAGGCTTAGGTCAAGGCACGGAAATCAATCAGCCTATGGGAATCACAGTGATTGGAGGATTAATTAGTTCAACCTTTTTAACACTTTACTTAATCCCGGTTGTATATAGTTTATTTGATAAAGAAACTAGAAGAGTAGTGAAAAGAAATTAAGTAGAAAAAGGTAGCTTGAGGAACTATTTCAAGGTGTTATCAAGATGTTTATCAACGTATGAATAAAGAAGCCAACAGCCATTTTGATTAGGTTATTGGCTTTTTTTATCTAACTGCATCTAATTTTTCCAGCCTATTTTGTTGAATATTATCAACAAAATGAAGGATTGAATCAGAAATATGGTGAAATAGCAAGAATGTACACGAAAAGTGCCTGTTGACTGAGATCGAATCTTCTATCTCGAAATCAGGCGCATCGTACCAATCTCCAAAATGAAAGTACCTATTCAATATTTAGATGACAGAAATTTCTGACTTTGATATATAATAGTAATAGGAACTAAAAGGGAGAGGGAAATTATGACGAATAAAACATATTTATTTACCGGATTTCCAGGTTTTTTGAGCACCCAAATCATAAAAGAACTACTTAAACAAAATAAAAAAGTGCACATTCTCGTCCTAACAATGCCCGGTTTGAAAGAGCAAGCTGAAAAAAGTAAACAAGAAATAGTGGAATATACTGGAATAAAAACAAATCAATTCACAATTTTAGAAGGAGATATTACAGAAGAAAATTGTGGACTCACATTTCAAAATCAGGAAAAAATAGTGAAAGAGGTGTCGTTTGTTTGGCATTTAGCAGCAATTTATGATTTAGCCGTACCAAAAAATCTTGCCTATAAAGTCAATGTTGAAGGAACAAAACATGTTAACAAGTTAGTTCAGGCCATAGACAACTTAGAACGGTATATGTATTTTTCAACGGCTTATGTTGCAGGAGTAAGAAAAGGAAAATTACTAGAAACTGAATTAGTAAAACCAGATTCTTTTCATAATTATTATGAAGAAACTAAATATTATGCAGAAATAGAAGTTGAGAAAGGGAAACAAGCTGTTCCAACGACAATTATTCGACCTGGTATTGTGAAAGGACATTCAAGGACCGGAGAGACGACAAAGTTTGATGGTCCTTATTTTATTATGAATATGTTTGATAAATTACGATATTTACCCTTTTTCCCACATATCGGAGATGGAGCTGCGTATGTTAACGTTGTGCCCTATGATTATGTCGTACAAGCTTCCATCCATTTTTGTAGAAAGACTCAATCGGTGGGGAAAACTTATCACTTAACCGACCCTAATCCTTATACAGTAAAAGAAGTATATCAAGGCATTTTGCAAGCGATGCTCCAAAAAACAACAAGAGGAACGATTCCGCTATGGATGGTGAAAAAATCTCTTAACCTCAAACCGATTAGAAAATATTTGGGAGTAGAAGCTCAAGCGTTAGATTATTTTGTTTGGAGTGGTGAATTCAATTGTTGTGAGGCTCAGAAGGATTTGGCCGGTAGTGAGATTACTTGTCCAGACTTTATTAAAGGTGTACCAAAGATGGTTTCATTTTATGAAGAGAATAAGAAAAACCAGTTTTTTCATGTTGTGAAATAATTACGCAGTTGGTGCAAGAAATAAGTGTTGAATTAGATATTGAAATTATTGCTATTGAATGCGATAAGGACCACTCTCACTTGTTTCTTAATGCCTTGCCAACACTAAGTCCTGCTGATATTATGGCGAAAATTAAAGGAGTGACTTCTCGAATATTGAGGAAAGAGTTCCCTCATCTTAAACACCTGCCTAGTTTGTGGACACGTTCTTATTTCGTTTCTACTGCTGGAAATGTATCAAGTCAAACTATTAAAAGGTATGTTGAACAACAAAAAACAAGGGGGTGAAACTGTGACACAAACAATCACTGTGAAAGTCAAGCTACTTCCAACAAAAAAACAAGCAAATATTTTAACCAGAATGGGGAGGGAATACATTTCTACAATAAATATACTTATAGCTGAAATGGTTGGAGAAAAGAAAAGCACAAAGAAAACAACCAAACATATAGATGCTTTTCTTCCTAGTGCTGTAAAAAACCAAGCTATAAAGGACGCTAAGAGTCTTTTCTC